>JAYVFS010000206.1:0-10094 GCA_043772905.1 Saprospiraceae bacterium
CAAGTCGTTAGATTTTACCTCCCTCAGTATATGTGGTATGAAAGACGACATTCATTTTTAAGTTAACGATACAGGTCATAAAACAGTTTCAAAAGTAAATCTTTATGCGGATTTTGGGTATGTAGAAGGTATAGGTCTTTAAATCCATCTTTCATTTAAAAAACCTATTCAGACTTATTACTCCCTTTCTTAGGTTCTTTAACGCCTACTTCCTTCGCCCATGTGTCATAAGCCCCCCTCAGTATAGCGACCTGTTTGGGCGATTTAGAAGCCAAATTCTTTGTTTCGCAAGGGTCGGTTTTAAGGTCGTAAAGTTCCCAATCGGTATCGTCGGTGTCTTTGACCAATTTCCAATCGCCTTGTCGAATGGCTTGATTGCCGTCATGTTCCCAGCAATAGGTTCTGGATGTCGCATTTTTGCCATTCCAGAGATAAGATAAACTTTTGCCGGGTAGGTTTTTGGTCGGCGCACCCGCCAACTCCAAACTGGTGGGTAATAAATCCATGACGTGACCTATTCCTTCCACAAAACCCGCTTTGGCTTTTATTGTTGAAGGAAATTGAATGATACAAGGCGTAATCATACCGCCTTCATGCAGAAATCGTTTGTATTTTTTAAAAGGCGTATTCGATACATTTGCCCACGGCGTATCGTAGGTGACATAAGAGCCGCGTTCGCCAATTTTTACTGACGGGTCATTGAGTTTTCTATTGTCCACATTTTCGGCACAGCCGCCATTGTCGGAGATAAACACAATCATGGTGTTGTCATATTGCCCATTGGCTTTGAGGGTTTGTATCAACTTCCCAATGTTTTGATCCATGCGGTCTATCATTGCAGCATACACCGCCATTTTTCTAACCCATCTCGCTTTATCCGTTGCTTTGTTCCATTCTGGAATATCATCAGGTCGGGGTGTAAGTTGGTATCGCTTATCAATCAAACCCAGTTTTGCCATCTTTTTGTAGCGGTTACTTCTTGTTATGTCCCAACCTTGTTCGTACAGTTTTTCATACTTCACCACATCAGATTCATAGGCATGAAGTGGAAAATGTGGTGCCGTATAAGCCACGTACAAAAAGAAAGGCTTATCGGCATGGTCTTTTTTCTGATTGTCCAAGTACTCAATCGCATGGTCAGTAAACGCATCGGTCATGTAGAACCCCTCAGTAGGCGGCGTGATTTCTGTATCATCCAAGACAATATGCCGTTTGCCGATTTCGGCAGGAATGATTTCATAAAAACTGGATGCACCCGATATCAAGCCAAAATAATGCTCAAAACCCCTTTTGAGGGGCCAATGTTCTTGTCGCTCGCCGACGTGCCATTTGCCTGTCATATAGGTATTGTACCCTACTTTTTTCAATTCTTCAGCAATAGTTGGGTATTTATCGTCGAGGAATCCTTGATAAGGTCCGGGTTGTATTTTGGCTTTTTCTCCCGAAACCATATTCCCCATGCCGACTGTGTGCGGGTATTGTCCTGTCAACAGCGAGGCGCGGGTCGGGCAGCAACGCGCATTGTTGTAGAAGTTGCGCAACTTAATGCCATTGGCTGCGAGTTGGTCAATATTAGGCGTTTGGACTTCACCGCCATAACAACCGATGTCGGAATAACCCATATCATCTGCCATGATGAAAATGATATTAGGCTTTTGAACGGCTTGTTTTTTTGTGCTACCTATCAGAAGTAAAAATAGAATGATGATGGTTGTTAAACCCAGAAGGTAGGGTAGGGCTTTTTTCGATTGATGGATTAGTTGATGTTTCATGTAGAAGTTTAGATTATAAATGGTTTGATTTATGTAATTACGTTTATGTGAGGGCGACCGCAAGGGTCGCACCCGACGTGATGTTATATGTAGGGCGCAACCTTTACGGTCGCCCTTGTATTATGCACCTATTACTCCGATTTCCCCCCTTTTTCCCCACCATTCTTATAGCTTTTCAAAAAATTGGTACGCAAGTCTTTCGGCAAAGTCAAACGGTCACCAGAAGTTTTCATATACCCCCTCAGTAAAACGATGAGTTCATCGGCTGTGGCAGCGTATTTTTTATCAAATAAGAGATTTTCAGTTTCTTGCGGGTCTTTGACGACATCATACAATTCGACATACGCCTCGTCTTTGAACATATCCACGATGAGTTTGTAGTTACCTTGCAAAACACATCTTTGCGAACTACCCAAAGAACCATTGCCATCATATTGAACAAAAATAGCTTTTCTATCAAGGGTTTTTCCTTGAATTAAAGGCATTAAGGACAGACCATCCATTTTTTGACCGCCTGCCATGCCGTTGATATCCAACAGCGTGGGCAGAATATCCACCAAACTGACGAGTGCATCCGACTCCTTTATAGTGGGTTGAATGTTTTTAGGGAATTTCACAATCAAAGGCACTTTGGCAGACTCTTCATACATACACATCTTTTGCCAAAGCTTATGGCTGCCGAGCATTTCGCCGTGGTCGGCAGTAAAAAGGATGATAGACTTATCGTACAAACCTTCATCTTTTAATGTTTGAATCACACGACCCACTTCATCATCTAACAATTTGACCAAACCCAAGTATTTTGCCCATATCTCACGCCATTGTTCACGGCTGTATCTCGAACCGATGAAACCCGTCAAGTTGTACATCTGCAAAGGCGATTGACCCGGATAGAACTGTCCAACATTGTCAGGCAGCGTAAAATCCTTAGTTTTAACCATAGAAAAATAAGGTTCGGGAATGCTAAAAGGCGGATGCGGTGCTAAAAACATAGCATTTAAGAGCAAAGGTTTGCTTTTATCTCTGTTTTTAATCGCTTCAATACTTTGGTTGGCGATGTAATGGTCAAGGAAAAAATCAACACCTTCTTTGTATAAACCAACTGTTGGCGTAGAGTAAGACCGCAATCGGGTATGTGCGCCCGAAACGATTTCTGGCGCATTGTCTTTGTATTGTTTACCGCCTGGTTTAGGGCGTTTTTGTTCCTTCATCCAAGCGGAATAGTCCTCTTGTGTTGTCCAATGCGTTTTACTTTTAGGGTCTTTGTCTATCTTTTCAACCGTGAAAAAGTGTTGTTTGCCGACGTGGTGACTGTCCCAAGTTTTTTCCATCAAACCGTACATATTGGGAATACCTGCGCGGGTATTGCCGAATATTTCATCGTCTTTTTCCCAAGGATTAATCATCGAACCCGTTTTGTTGGGATACAAACCTGTAAAAAAAGAAGAACGTGAAGGCGCACACAAGGGTGCAGCGCAATACGCCCGACTAAAATTAACACCGTCTTTTTTCAACGCATTGATATTGGGCGTTAAAACACCCAACGCATCAAAGCGCAATTGGTCAGCCATGATGATAATGACAGGTGTTTGTTCTTTGTTTTGTCCGCTTATAATGCTGCTAAAAAATAGGGCAGCTATCCATACAATTCCTTTTTTCATTTCACGTATCTTTTTGCCAATGATGGATTTACTTCGTTGATGTATAACATCAGTTTTGCTTCAAGTTCAGCTGCTTTTGAAGCCTTTTGCTTTGAAATATCGTTGATTTCACCTAAATCTTTACCAATATCGTAGAGTTCTATCTTTTTTGTTTTCCAAAACTTGATCAATTTATAATCGCCCACGATTATTGCTGAATGTGGATAGCCGTTGTTGTAGCGATGAAAATAAAAGTCATTTGACGGGCGTTTGACTGTGCCTTTGTCGCCCTTTTTCAAAACTGAAGCGAGACTACCCCCGTCAGTATGTGCGCTCATTTTGCTTGAATTTCCTGCTAATTCATTGAAAGTCGGCAATAAATCCCATCCCGCCACTGGCACATCTGATTGACTGCCTTTTTGAATACCCGGACCTTTGACTATAAAAGGTACGCGTATGCCGCCTTCGTACAATGTCCATTTGCCGCCGCGCAACGGATAATTGCGCATTTGCTCTGCAAATAGGGAAGGGTGGTCAAGCCGATTACTGACAGGTGGAATAAACTCAACGGCACCATTATCTGCCATCAACACAATATAAGTATTGTCGCCAATGCCCAAATCATCCACCATTTTTAACAACTCGCCAATACTTTTATCGAGGTCATTTATCATACCCGCCCAAGCTGGGTTTTTGTGCTTTTTACCTTCAGGTTTGTCTTTGAATCTATCATAACTCGCTTTTTGCGTTTCTAAATTGGCATGGGTGGCATAATGCGATACTTGCAAGTAAAAAGGATTGTCCGCCTTGACTTGTTGCTGCATAAAATGAATAGACCGTTGCGTAAGGCTGTCTATTTGTTTTGGATTGTTTGTAATGAAATGTTGTGTCCACTTTTCATCCTTTTCATGCGATATATTGCCGTTGCCATTGCCTGTATCGCCATCGCTGACATCATAACCCAATTGTTCAGGCGTTATTTTAGCCCGTAAATCCCATTTGCCAAAATGGGCGGCTTTGTAACGGCTGTCAAAGGCTTTCAGCACTTGCGGAATAGACTGGTTTATACTTTGTGCGGGTGCATATTGAGCCGCAAATTCCTCATCTCCTTGCCGAATAGACGTTTGACCAAACTGAATGCTTCTCCTACTCGGTGTGCAAATAGGGTCAGGCGCATAACCGCGTGTAAATCGCATACTTTGCTTGGCAAACTTGTCAATATTAGGCGTTTCGTAATAATCGCTCTTGGAATCAGGGTTTTTGTCATCCATTTTTGATGAAAAACAACTCCAACCCAAATCGTCGGTGAGTATTAAAATGAAATTAGGTCGTTTTGCTTGCTGTGCAAATGCTGATTGGTTGCCTAATGTTAGCATCAAAAGCAAACAAAACAGCTTTATACTGAGGGGGGTGTTTTTTCTATTATTCATCATGCTTGTATTTTAAGTTTGATATCGACATAGGAAAATGCTAACTAACGATGCATAAAATGGGGGAAAATGCCGTTTTTTTAATAGGGCTACACCCTATTCTGATATATTGTGCCCTTTCAGGGCTGAACGATTTATCTTAGATTAGTCCATAAAGCCCTGAAAGGGCGGTATTCATAAGAATAGGGTGTAGTGTAGCCCTATTACTATTTACCGCCTATTTCTTCATAAACTTCGGATTATATTTCCCCCTTTCTTTAAACCCATCAAAAGGGCGCATCAAACCAAAGCGCGGATAACTGTCGAAAACATCCCCATTGCCAGTCAGACGTGGGTCACCTTGTTCGGTGAGCTTTTTTCTAATAATATATTCAATTTTGTAAGAATAGGCTTCATTTTGGCCGATTTTGAAAGGTCATGCAAGCAATAAGGGTCTGTTCTCATATCGTACAATTCTGCGCTACCTCTTTTTTTGAAACCAATGTGAAACAATTGCGCCCAATCCTTTTGGTTTTTAATCATAAAAGATTTGGTCGGTGAATTATCAATGTCTTCATAACCTTCCAAAATGGGTTTCATGTCCTTATAGCCTGCTATGGATGCGCTATACTGAGGGGGTGGGTCGCCCAAAGGCCATCTATCCGTTTTAAAGTTTTTGATATAGAGAAAATCCTTTGTGCGAATCGCCCTTGCAGGATAGCCCATATTGTCGGGTCGAGCATGAGAATGTCGTTCCCGACCTGTCAAAACATATTGACGAGACGTATCAATAGTACCCGATTTTGTACTATTGACAATAGGCATCAAGGTTTTGCCAGTGATGCCTTCAAAATATTTCACTTCTGCCAAATCTAAAAACGTAGGCGCAAGGTCAATTAAACCCACCAAATCGTCCACTTTACGGTTTTTTCCCTTGACAAAAGGTCCACAAATCGCCAAAGGTACGTGCGTTCCGTATTCCTGCAAATTGGCTTTGGCATACGGAAAAGGCATGCCGTTGTCTGCCGTGATGACGATGATGGTATTCTCCAATTCACCCGCCGCTTCTAAGAGTTGCAACATTTTGCCCAACTGTTTGTCAAACCAATTGATTTCCAAAGCGTAGTCGAGCATATCGTTTTTCACCAAATCATTGTTCGGCAAAAAGGTCGGTACTTTAAGTTGATTAGCGGTTAAACCAGCTGCCGCACCCGAACCTTCTTCATAATCACGATGCGGTTCTTGTCCACCGTACCAAAAGAAAAACGGTTTATCAGCAGGTTTTTCCGCCATAAAGTCTTTAAAATTGGCAACATAATCCGTTTTGCTGATGCCTGTTGTGGGTACTTGTTTGAATTGTCTTTTATTATATTCGGGACCCACAGGATTGCGCGACCAACCTGCATCTTTGAAGTTGCCAGGATTCCACGGTTTGCCAGTAAAACCTAAGAAATAGCCGTTGTTTTCCAAAGCATCGGTAAAAACAGGAAATTTCTTAGGGAAATAACTCGCATGTGTACCCGCTTCTTCCAATTGCCAAATGTTTCTGCCTGTCAAAATAGCCGCTCTCGACGGACTACACTGAGGGGCTGCCACAAACGCATTATTGAACAAAATACCTTGCGCTGCCACGCTGTCAAAAACAGGTGTTTGAAATGCCTTTTGCCCATAAGCCGATGCGTGAGGAAATGATTGGTCGTCTGCTATGGCAAAGAGGATATTGGGCGGGCGTTTGGCTTTCTTGTTCCCTTGTAATATGCTTGTTTTTTGTTGAAATGCTAAGAGAATGACAACAAACAAAGGCAACAGCAGCATGATTCTTTTCATAGAGATTTGTTTTTATTGTAAAATACTGAGGGGTATAAAGAACGAGGAATCTTAGGAAGATTTAAAATCTTCCTAAGATTGGATGTCATACTGAGGGGGTCATCGAATCGGCGCAAGCGGCTCATCACCCATTTCTGTAAACTTAACTTTGCCATTCACAAACTCTATTAGCTTAGAACTTCCGTCGATACTCCCTTTATATACTTGATTTTGAAATAAAACATCACCACCATACGCTGCAAAAGCGGTCTTTTGCGCTGCTGAACGGATGCTTAACTGAGGGGGTAAACTGTAAGACAAATTCGCTTCAATAGCCCAATCACCGACCGTTATTTTTGTAACACCTGTTGTTTGATTGGTTTCTTTAAATGGTAAAGCCGTTGCACCTTTTTCTGTTATTTGAATAACGGATAAGAAACGCATTTTCGATGTTTTGACCTTATTTATGGCTTTTAGATGCCATTGGTCAACATAGTTTTTCGTTTTCATACCTTTATAATTGCGATATTGAACGGCTGCTACTTCAAATTTATCCGTCAAAGTCCATGTCAGCGGCTGGCTACTCCACAACTTTCCTACGCCTTTTGCATTGTCAATGGTTGATGTAAAAGTATGGTGCGTTTCATCGATTGTCATGTTTTTCAAACTGTGAATCAACCACGACCATTCGGCATCAGCTTCGGCTTCCAATTCATCATAAATGACAACAATGCCTTGTTTAAGCAAAACGATGTGACGATAGAATTTTGTTAAGCCATAATCCTCCTTAGTTTCAACGCTTTGATAGGCATTGGACGCATCACCTTTTATGTACGCCAATTGTTCGCCTTGTAAAAACCGACTGAAATAGCCGTAAGATTCTGCACTATAAGGTTGTCCTTGACCATTAATCAAAACCCCGTTTTGACTTTTGGTGTGTTTACTCCAACCCAAACGGTGTGGGTCATCCATCGCTACTTTATAGCCTGTTCGATAAAATAAACGCTTGCCACCGACCAATATATTAAAGGTGTTTTGGTCACTCAAAATATGACCATAAGCTCCAAAGGGACTTGACCGCATCGCTACCATAATGTCTTTGGACGTATTCGTTACATCGGTATGTAAAGCCGCAACACCCACTTCTTTCGACATTTGAGCCATTGGCAAATTGAGCGTTTCTACTTTCGGTGCTTGTAAATCCGCTGAATTAATAAGCCTGTACCACCGCAACGTCGTCTCTTTCGATAAATCTATCTTTTGCGTTTGTTGCAATTTTTGAGCATACCAACTGTATTGTGGATTCTGCGTGAGTTTCGCCATCACATCTGCAAACGCTGCATAAGAAGCAGGCGGTTCAAACAAATCCTCCGTATTATCGCCAAAACCATCGGCTGAAGATGCCGCAGGGAAATGATAAATCAAATCTTGAGCGTGGTTTGTGTACCACGGATGCGCTTTTATGAAGTCAAAACGAGTATAAAGGTTGATTTTATCGGGAATATCCACCAGCGTTTCCATGTTCATCTGAAAGTAAGACGCTCCTTCTGCCCAACCACCATCCAACCCACCCAACACAGGCGACCGTGCTAAAAACAAGTCGTAGGCATACGCCAACCATTGTGCCGCTTCGGGTTCATGTTTGTACATGGCGAGAGAAGTTTTGAAAAACTCATTCAACAATAATTGCCAGACATGACCACTTAAAACCTTTGATTCGATGCTGTTGACCCAACTTTTGTAAAAACCGTTTGCTCTTTCTTTTATCGCTTTTTGTAAAATGTCTCTTTGTACAGGTGTTAATTGGTCATAAAAAGTATCAAAAACCAACGCCATATCATACATACACATGCCGTCAGTAAAATCACGTGAACCAGACACGCCTTTGGCATCCCATTTGGCAACTTCCATAGCTATGTCAATCGCTTTTGCAGCATATTGTTGATTTTGGGTCAACAAATACGCTTGACACAAGGGCAAAACCATGCGGTTTAATTCATTGCCCAAACCCACAACAGCATCTGACAATACCTTTTTATTCTGATTCTCTTCTCCTGCAACAGCGGCAGGTTGGGCATCTTGTTCTGTTAATATCTTTTGAGTCAATGCTTTATCTGCATCTGCAATGATAACTAAAGCGTCTGCCGTTTTAGAAAACTTTTTAATGTCTTGGTCAGGACTATTGAGCAAAATACGCGGATGTCCAACATGTACTTTTGCTAAAAATTGATTTGCCGTAGGCGAAACCATACTCAAAGCCTTTGAAGTCACCTTAAAATGCTGAACAGAAGACCATTCTTTACCCGAAACACGATGCCGCCAATACCAAGTACCCATGCCCAGCGATTGATGCGGATTAAAAACAGTACCCAATAACCCCTCAGTATAAATGGTCGTTTGGGTAACAAAAGTGGGGTCTTGTGACAACTGCACATCATACTTCGTTTGTTTCCCTTTTTGATATGGCCAACGTAAAATGGGTGGATTAAAAACGACTTCCGTTCCATTGGCAGGTACTGTTTCTTGAAGAAACATAGTGTGAATCGCTTTCTTTTGTGCGATGCTTGAGTAAGTACACAGAAGAGCGAGTACAGCACCATAAATGATTCTGTAAATTGGATATTTATTCATTAATTCGTTTGATTAGATTCTGAAAGTACCCCTCAGTATTTTGTAGATTTTCAAGGGTTTTTATGTCCTAACATTTACGATGGCGTCCTTTCCGATGAGGTTATTATCACTTTGATTTCACTGTTGTCAAAAGGTCACTATCAAAAATTGCGGCGGGTGAAATGACAAGCTCATCTTTAGGAATTTTATCACCATATCGCTCTTTCATTTTTGACTTAACCACATCGTTTGTCAGGTCAAAGTCGCTAAGTTTACCAAGTTTACCGATTTCTATATTTGTCGCCCGTTGATAGATTTTCCAAATGAGTTCAGAACAATATATTTTGTCGTCCGACCATTCAAAAGTTAGGTCATAGTTTTTACCATTAAACTCATTCCCTACTTGTTTCATTTTTTGAAGTGTCTCGGGTGTTAAAACTTGTTCTGCGTTTTTAAGTCGTTTAATGACATATTTTCCATTCTCTCCCCGAGCAATCCATTTATCAAGCAGTGTTTTTTTTACTGGTTGAACTGCTTCAAAAACAACGAAGTCGTTACCCTCTTTATAAATAAGTCCACAATGAGAATATTTGGATTTTGTCGCAAGCTGTATTGCTTTACTTTGTTCAGAAAGTGATGTCTGAAAAATAAGGTCACCCTCTTTTATGTCGTCTTGAGCTAAAAGAGTTTTCGCTTCATTTTTAGCATTGCCCAGTTGGCTTTTTGGTTCATAGAATTTTCGTGTGGCGTAAAGTCCACACAATAAGGACAGACCTAAAAACCCAAGTATAATTATTGCTTTTCTCTTTTGCATCATACCATTTCGTTAGATTTTACCCCTCAGTATTCGTTAAAAC
>JAYVFS010000207.1:0-3439 GCA_043772905.1 Saprospiraceae bacterium
GGTTTGTGTTCTTACTTATTGATTGGCTTTTGGTTTAAAAATATTGACTATTCAAGTGCCGCAAAAAAGGCATTTGTGATGAATCGTATTGGTGACTTAGGTTTGTTGTTGGGCATTTTAATGATTTATACAACGACTCAAAGCGTCACTTTTGACACTATTTTTCAAGCAGAAAACCTCGCAAAGTTCACACCGCAA
The DNA here is from genome assembly GCA_043772905.1 of Saprospiraceae bacterium. Taxonomy (GTDB): domain Bacteria; phylum Bacteroidota; class Bacteroidia; order Chitinophagales; family Saprospiraceae; genus JAAFJT01. The sequence continues at coordinate 199 of JAYVFS010000207.1, forward strand.
GTCATTACAGCAGCTACTTTATTGTTGTTTATTGGCGCAATGGGTAAGTCGGCACAGATACCTTTATATACATGGTTGCCCGATGCGATGGCGGGTCCGACACCTGTTTCGGCTTTAATCCATGCCGCAACGATGGTAACGGCGGGTATTTACATGGTCGCTCGTTGCAATGCCATGTTTACATTAGCACCCATCAGTATGGATGTTGTGGCTTGGACAGGAACATTGACCGCTTTGTTTGCAGCGACGATTGGCTTCCAACAAATGGATATTAAAAAGGTGTTGGCATATTCGACGGTTTCGCAATTGGGTTTCATGTTCGCAGCCTTAGGCGTGGGTGCTTATTCTGCGGGTGTTTTTCATGTTGTGACTCATGCGTTTTTCAAAGCCTTGTTATTCTTAGCTGCGGGTTCTGTTATTCACGGAATGGGTGGCGAACAAGACATTCGCAAAATGGGCGGTTTGCGTTCAAAATTGCCGATTACACACGCCACTTTTCTCTTAGGTTATTTAGCGATTATTGGTTTTCCTTACTTTTCAGGTTGGTTCTCAAAAGATGAAATCATCATTAAAGCCCTTGAAAACAAGCCTATTATCGGCTATTTGTTGATTGTTGGCGCATTAATGACCGCATTTTATATGAGCCGTGTTTACTTTTTAACCTTTTGGGGTAAATTCAGAGGCACGTACGAACAAGAGCAACATCTCCATGAATCACCGTTAAGTATGACCATTCCTTTGATGGTTTTGGCAGCTTTGTCTGTCGGTGGCGGTTTCCTTGTCAATGGTTATGTTGAGCATAATTTGAGTACCGTTTTGGCAAATATGGTGCATGAAGGTGATTTCCATTATCTACATAATATTATGTGGGGCGTAACAGCTTCGGTTGCGGTTATTGTTGCTTTGACTTATTCGATGTATATTTCAAAAGAAAAACAACTCCAAACCGATGCTGAAATGACAGGTTTGACAAAAACGGTTTATAACAAATACTATATTGACGAATTGTATAACGCATTGATAACGAAACCTATTGACGCTATCGGTAACTTTTTCAGTTCTATTTTTGATACAAAAGTGATAGATGGTGTTGTCAACTTTTTCGGTTTGACTACCTATTGGTTATCAGCCAGATTACGCAAAACACAAGCGGGTAATGTGGATGTCTATTTCTTTGCGATGGTGATTTCGATAATTATTATTTTGATGTTTAAGGTGCTTTGATAATTTCTATTCGAGAGCTTGTTATTATTTTCCTTTTGCACTTAAAAGTTACGAATATGATTCAAAAAATAACTATAAAAAACTTTTTCAACTATGAAAATTTGACAATTGAAAATCTGCCAAATATCACAGTATTAATAGGTGAAAATGATACGGGAAAGACAGGTTTACTGAAGATACTTTATGCAACGGCTAAAGGATTAGAAATTTTTAGTAGAAGAAATTTAAGTGTAGATACTTCTTTTAAAAAAGTATTAGCTGAAAAACTCTTTAATGTTTTTCAACCAAGGAAAAATGGTATCGGAGATATGGTTACCAAAGGAAGTAAAGACAAACTTTCAGTTGATATTACTTTTAAACGTTCAGATAAGACTAACTATAAACAAGATATTCATTTTACTTTTGGTGAAACGACAACACAAACAATAAATGATTGTACTGACCGTCCTGATATTGCTCCAGATGATTTCAATGTTTTATTTATTCCTTCAAAAGAGGTTTTGACAGCATTTAAAGCAATAAAATTTACACGGGAACCGCATTATTTATTTGGTTTTGATGATACATATTTAGATTTGATAAAGGCATTGGAGATTCCAACTCAAAAAGGTAAAATAAGTGAAGGATTGGTAAAGATAAATCGTGACTTAGAAGAACTTTTTGAAGGTGTCATAAATCCAACAGAACGTGAAGAATCTTTTCTCTTCAAAAAAGGGAATACGGAATATTCAATGTCAATGACTGCGGAAGGTATCAAAAAAATAGGTATTTTGACGACTTTGATTCGAAATCGTCAATTAGGAAAGAATACTATTCTCTTTTTTGATGAACCCGAAACGGCTTTACACCCTAAAGCGGTTAGGTTATTGACGGAGATGATTGTTGAAATGAGTAAAGCGGGTGTTCAAATTGTCTTGTCAACACATTCTTATTTTGTCATAAAACAATTAACCAATTGTGCAAAACGAGCAAATAAGAATGGAGAAAAATTTGATGTTCTTTGTTGTTCTTTAGAAAGAGAAAGAGGTAAGTCCGTTGAAGTACTATTTTCTAATTTGAAAGATGGTTTACCTAATAATCCTATTGTTGATGAAGCATTAAATATGTTTGATGAAGAAGTGAAAATAGATTTAGGTTTATGAAACAAAATTTTGAAATGCCTTACACAGAAAGTGGCATTACACTTAATTTTCCAGATAACAACTTTTTCTGTTTTGAAAATTGTGCGGGTTATCAACAGTTTTCGGGAAATCATTTCAAGGAAATGGATGCTGGTTGGTTTGATATAACTGAAAATAAAATATTTTTAATTGAGCTAAAAAATTATTCTGATACCGCAACTTCTACTGAAAATGCAGAAAAACGTGTATGGAACATGATTAAAAAGTCTATTGATTCTTGTTTAATGCTTCATTCAATTTTATTAGGCACTGAACCATCTGACGATATTCAAAGGTGTTTACCTCAACCTTTTAACAACGATTTTAAAATTAGGCTTTTTCATATTATTCATGCAAAAGCAGAACAACGGGCTGATATTCAGTTTTTAAGTGATAGTTTTAAAGCAAAATTCATTGCCTATAAAGCATTGTTTGGTGTTGAACATGCTAACGTCATTAGTTATGACCAAGCGAAAAGATTTTTAAGTTGGGTTATTTGACCCCTCAGTATTTCAAGCAAAATTTGAGCAAATAAGAATTTATGATAACAGTTGCACTTATATTTTTCCCCCTTGTCGCGGCTCTTTTGATGTTGTTCATCAAAAGAGAAAAGGCGGAATTGACGGCTTTTTACCTTGCATTGGCTGAATTAGGCTTATTCGGTTATGCGGCTACGCTATTCACGGCGCACCCTGAAATGCTTGCATTAAATGTGAATTGGCTGCCTTTCGGCGCACATTTCGCTGTGAGTATGGACGGCATTTCCTTTCTGATGGTCTTATTGACGACCTTGTTGATGCCTTTAATCATCACAGCTTCGTCGAGTGGCTACTTCTCAAATCGCTTCTACGCCCTTG
>JAYVFS010000208.1:0-32200 GCA_043772905.1 Saprospiraceae bacterium
GCCCTCAAGTTTTTAGAAAACGATACCGACTAAATTAAAACAATACTCTATGAGAACTGAATACACCCAACATTTTCTTAAAGATTTAAAAGCATTGAAAAGTACGCCCTTCTATGCCAAAATTCAATATCTCTGCTTCGAATCTATACCACTTCTGCCCAATTGGACAAATATTGAGCATTTAAAAAAAATGGAAGGCTTTAAGAGTTATTATCGAATCAAGCAAGGCGATTACCGTATCGGCATCAAAATCGAGGGTGATTTGGTTGTTTTTATGCGTGTTTTGCATAGGAAAGATGTTTATCGAGAGTTTCCTTGATTATACAACAATATACAAAATGACGTTTTTATGTTTTTAAATGCAAAAAGCACCGTCCATACTGAGGGGGTGCTTTTTGCATTTATACAAACTGTATTTTATACATCATAATTCAATACAGGTGCCAACCACCTTTCCGCTTCCTCCAAACCAAAATCCTTACGCTCCGCATAATCCTCGATTTGGTCTTTTGAAATCTGACCCAAACCAAAGTATTTTGAATCGGGATGACTGAAATACCAACCTGAAACCGCCGCCGTTGGATACATTGCATAACTTTCGGTTAAGGTGATGCCCGCATTTTCTTCGGGTTTGAGGAGTTGCCACAACGTGCCTTTTTCAGTGTGTTCAGGACAAGCAGGGTAGCCGGGGGCAGGTCTGATACCTTTGTATTCTTCTGCGTTGAGTTCGTCACTCGTGAGGTTTTCTGTTTGGGCATAACCCCAAAACTCTTTACGCACACGTTCGTGCATACGCTCTGCAAAAGCTTCTGCAAAACGGTCTGCCAAAGATTTTAACAAAATAGCGTTGTAATCGTCAAGGTCTTTCTCAAATTTTTCGACCCATTTTTCGATGCCAATACCTGCTGTTGTTGCAAAACCACCGACATAATCTATTTTACCGCTTGATTTTGGTGCTATCCAATCGCTCAAACAGTAGTTCGGCTGTCCAGGTGCTTTTTGGTTTTGCTGACGCAAATGGTGAAGGATTATTGGGGATTGGTTATTGGTTGTTAGTTCAATATCATCATCATTGACGCTGTTTGCTTCCCAAAAACCGATAACGGCTTTGGCTTGTAACCACCCCTCAGTAATGATGCGGTCAAGCATTTTTTGGGCATCGTTATAGAGTTTTGTGGCTTCCACACCGACCACTTCATCGGTCATAATCGCTGGATATTTGCCGTGCAATTCCCAAGATTGGAAGAAAGGTGTCCAGTCAATATATTTGCGCAATTCAGCTAAATCATAATTTTCAAACACTTTTGTACCTAAAAATGCAGGTTTCGGCGGTGTATAATCTGTCCAATCCACTTTTGTTTTATTAGTTCGTGCTTGGCGCAAAGTCAAATACTTTTTTGATGACTTGCGATTGCCACGCAATATCCTAACTTGTTCATAATCAGCACGTACAGCGTCCGTATAAGCCTTTTTTACTGAGGGGTCATCTGCCAATAAAGAACTTGCTACTGCCACCGCACGGCTCGCATCAAGGACATGAACAGCGATGCCTTTTGTATAATTAGGTTCAATTTTCACCGCTGCGTGTGTCTTAGAAGTCGTTGCACCACCAATCATCAATGGGATTGTAAAGTTTTGGCGTTCCATTTCTTTGGCAACGTGTACCATTTCGTCCAAACTCGGTGTTATCAAGCCCGACAAACCGATGATGTCCACGTTTTCAGCCCTTGCACGTTGCAAAATCTTTTCGGCAGGCACCATAACACCCATGTCAATAATCTCAAAATTATTGCAACCCAACACAACACCAACGATGTTTTTGCCAATATCATGCACGTCGCCTTTGACGGTTGCCATCAAAATTTTACCTTTTGAAGAACTTTCGGTATTGCCCGTCCGCAACTTTTCAGCTTCGATGAATGGGAACAAATACGCCACCGCTTTTTTCATAACCCGCGCAGACTTAACGACTTGTGGCAAAAACATTTTGCCCGAACCAAACAAATCGCCTACGACATTCATGCCATCCATCAAAGGTCCTTCGATGATTTCAAGCGGTGCAGGATACTTTTGGCGCGCCAATTCTGTATCGTGTTCAATAAATTCATCAATGCCGCGCACCAATGAATGTGTGATGCGTTGCTCCAAAGTGAGTTCACGCCACGCCAAATCCTTGACCGCTACTTTGCCGCCTGTGTTTTTCAGCGATTCCGCATAAGTCGTCAGGGCATCCGTGGCGTTTGGATTTTTATTAAAAATAACATCTTCCACAAGTGTCAACAGCTCTTTTGGAATGTCGTCATATACCTCAATCATACCCGCATTGACGATGCCCATGTCCATACCTGCACGTGTTGCATGATATAGAAAAACCGAGTGCATCGCTTCGCGCACCTTGTCGTTACCTCGAAAACTGAAAGAAACATTGGACACACCGCCCGAAATCTTTGCACCTGGACAACGTTGCTTGATGCCCCGACATGCCTCGATAAAGTAAACAGCATAATTATTATGTTCCTCAATACCTGTGGCAATCGCAAAAATATTAGGGTCAAAAATGATGTCATAAGGCTTGAAACCGACTTGTTCAACCAAAATTTTATAGGCTCTGGCGCAAATATCTACTTTTCGCTCCATTGTATCCGCTTGTCCTTCTTCGTCAAAAGCCATGACGACGGCTGCTGCACCGTATTTCCGAACGATTTTGGCTTGCTCGATAAACTTTTCCTCGCCTTCTTTCATCGAAATCGAGTTGACGATACATTTGCCTTGCACACATTTCAAACCTGCTTCGATGACGTTGAATTTTGACGAGTCAATCATAATCGGCAGCTTCGCAATATCAGGTTCGGACATCACGAGGTGCAAAAATTCCACCATCGCTTTTTCAGAATCCAACAAACCTTCGTCCATATTGATGTCAATCACTTGCGCCCCACCTTCTACTTGTGAACGTGCCACGTCCAAAGCGGCTGTAAAATCGCCTTGTTTTATAAGCCGTGCAAAGGCTCTCGAACCCGTTACATTCGTCCGTTCACCAACATTGATAAAGTTTGTATTTTCCCGAACAATCAAGGGTTCAAGCCCTGAATACGTTGAATTACCCTTGTCTTTTACGGGTTTACGTGGTTTCAAACCTTTCACGGCTTCTGCCATTAGGCGAATGTGGTCAGGTGTCGTACCGCAACAACCACCTATGATATTGAGGAATCCGCTTTCTGCAAATTCACGAATAAACACCTGCATTTGCTCCGCCGTTTGGTCGTATTCGCCAAATTCATTGGGTAAACCCGCATTCGGATACGCATGAACGTGACATGAAGCAATATTGGACAATGACTCGACGTGCGGACGCATTTCCTCTGCACCCAAAGCGCAGTTCAAACCAATGGTCAATAAATTAGAGACATGATTGACAGAAATATAAAACGCCTCAACCGTCTGACCCGACAAAGTTCTGCCCGACGCATCGGTAATCGTTCCCGAAATCATCACAGGCAACGGTTTTACTGAGGGGTGCTCTTCGTAGTATTTTTCAATCGCAAAAATCGCAGCTTTGGCATTTAAAGTATCGAAAATGGTTTCGACCAACAAAATATCAACACCACCGTCAATCAATGCACCGACTTCTTCATAATAGGCATCAACGAGTTCATCAAACGTTACTGCCCTAAAACCAGGATTGTTGACATCCGGCGAAATTGAAGCGGTGCGGTTTGTTGGACCCATTGCACCCGCAACAAAACGGGGTTTGTCGGGATTGGCAGCCGTGTATTCATCAGCCACTTTACGAGCCACACGTGCCGATTCAAAGTTAATGTCATAAACCGCCTCTTCCAATTCATAATCGGCTTGTGCGATGCGTGTACCTGAAAACGTATTGGTTTCGATGATATCTGCACCCGCATCAAGGTAAGCACGATGAATCGCCTCAATCACATCAGGGCGAGTAATGGACAAAATGTCGTTATTTCCTTGAATATCGCGGTGAAAATCCTTGAAACGCTCGCCTCTAAAGTCCTTTTCAGTGAGTTTGTATTCTTGAATGAGCGAACCCATGGCGCCATCAATGACGAGGATGCGTTCTTTGGTGAGTTGGCGAATGTCTATTTTAGTCATAAACTGATTTAAAATGAGTGATAATTGAGGTAGAAATGCCCCCCTCAGTAAATTGGATAACTTCTTAAAGTAAAAAGCGGCGCAAAGTTACAGACTTGTTGAATGAAAGTAAAACATAATTGGAAGTGAATGGTTTTTCTAAACTAAAAAGCCTTTTGCTTTATGCAAAAGGCTTTTTGTAAATCTCTAAAAACAAACTTCAAAATGGACGATTTTTAGGGTTTTGGCGCATATCCCAAAAGTTGGTAATATACAAAGTTGTACCGTGCAGCCTATATGACATTTGTCGGTTTTTATCAATATTGTTCAGACATTTTCATCACGTCGTCATGAGATATGAGTTTAGCTGGGTCATCACATTCAGCAAGTGACGTTTCCAGTTCTGATTGTATTTCGGGAGATAATTCGTCCCACCAATCTATTTCTTCTTCTGCAACTGTTTTTTTAAACAAGAGCATCAGTCTTTTCAAAGTCTCTTCATTTTGAATATTGCTTACCATCTCGAGTAAACTTCCTTTTAATTCTAAAACACTCATTTATTTAATATTTAGAGTTTTAAATTAACTTTTGAAGAACAAATCTAAATTAAATTTTTTATAAAAAACAAAAAATACAGAGGGTTACTGATGTTTTCACACTTAACTCAAAGTTACAGACTTGTTGAATGAAATTTAAACATAATTGGAAACGAATGGTTTTTCAAAAATAAAAAAGTCCTTTGCATCGCGCAAAAGGCTTTTTTACTGAGGGGGTATTATCTATCTTTACAAAAAAATTTTATTGCTCATTAAACATCCATCTATGAAAAACTACGTGTCTCAATTACTTGCCGATATGAAATCCGCAGCCAAAAACCTACCTTCGACACCAAATTACAAGGTTTTATATCCCGACCATCCTGCTCACGACTATGGCTTAGAGTATATCGTCGCATGGGAATGTACGCCGTTTGAACCGATGTCCGATATTTATGGTATTAAAGCTGAGGCTTTTCCGCCTGATGATAAATTGACAGATGAAGAAGTCGCTGAATTGAACGATGGGATTTTACAGCTTTGGCTTGCTTACAATACAGATGCAGACATTCCAGACAATGCACCTCCGCGTTTGCTATACAAAGTCCTTAGAGATGCTTGGGCAAATGAAGAAATACAGTTTTTCCCACCAGAGATGGGCGGTTTTTCGACTATGGAATTTTGTGATGTAGAGCCTGAGTCATGTCGTTGGGGCGCGTTTTGTAAGTGCATAGAGTCCGCAAAAGAGTTTGAAAAAGAGCATGAAGAGTTTCAAAAACGTTATGATGCAGGTGAATTTGACGATGTTCAGCCGCCGATAACCGGTTATATGGGCTATTATAACCACATACATGGCGGAAATGAAGGCGATTTGCCTTTTTAGGATAGATTTCTTACCCGCTTTTGGATTCAATGAAAGTAAAAAATAATTGGTAGGGAATGGTTTTTCAAAAATAAAAAAGCCCTTTGCATAGTGTAAAAGGCTTTTTTACTGAGGGGGGGTAGGATATAATTGTTTTCATCCATCACTAAAAGAAATAGCGATGATAAATGTGATATACAATAATAAAACGACACCAAAAATCCATATCCCTGCTTTTGCCTTTTTTTTGCCTTTTGGCGTTATGTCTTTACTCTTTATTGCAACAATGCAGATTACGCCACCCGCTAATATGACAACAGTAGCAAGTAATCCTAAAATACTACCCAAAAAAGACAGAAACAAGGCAGTACGAAGAAGTAGTAACATCCGTACAGCAACACCTATAACTGCCATTTTAAAACCAATGTTTGCCAATCTATCGCCAGATGTTATTTCCTCTTTTTTTTCTGGAATATGTGCTTTTAGACCTTTTTTTGTCATCATTTTTGACATATACCTTTCCAGAAAGCTCGGTTTCGGGGCTTTTGTGATTGCTGTTTGAGGCATATCTTTTCGGATGATGTCCGAAACAAGGGCATTGTTTGAGTTTTTAAACACAAAAGCAAAAGCAGAATTTTGAGTGGATAAAAGAAAGACAATTAGGAGAAAACGGAATAATAGTTTCACTAATTTTAACTGTTTGAATAGATGAGATAAAGCTAACTTATTCAATATAATGTTATCTATGAAACGAGATAAAATGCTGAAAATACTGAGGGGTCTATTCGTCATCATCATCATCACCAAATGTTAAATCATTTTCATCCATACTGTCCAAATATTCACCCATATCAGCAGGAAAACCAGCTAATTCAAATATCTTACCTCGATAATATTCCGATTTATCAAAGTCCAATATCTCTTTGTACAGATTGCGTAGATTGCGATAAAGCATTAGCAAAAACTCGCCTTTTGTATCCAAATCAATGGCTTTTTCAAAACATTCGATAGCGGCTTTAATATCGCCTTCGTCGTTAAATTCCATAGCACCAATATTGAGATGCACGGCAGCGAATTCAGGATCGATCTTCAATGCTTGGGTATAATGATGCAAAGCGCGGTACTTATCTTTTTTGTCTTGGTAGCAACGCCCCATGAAATAGTGTGAATACGCATCATCGGGTTCGATCTTCAACGATACTTTGAAGTTAAACATCGCTTCATCAATCTGCCCATCCAGCGCTAAGGCTCTACCTGTCATTTGCCAATCGTGTGCTGAAAACCGGGATTCCCATATAGCCGCTTTTTCATGATATTTTGCGGAGTTTTTGAAATCTTTTGCCTTTTCATACAATTCGGCGATATCGTTATAATCGTCCGTATCCATATCTTCATTTTCCAGCTTCGAGTAATACTCATAGTATTTTAGGGCATTCTCATTGTCATTTAACGCAATATAGGCTTTAGCCAAATCTTGGTAAAATGATTTACTATAGTCAATATGTTCTTCAGCTTGTTCCAATCTAAGCGCAAGCGCTTTTTCATGTTGTTTGAGTTCCTCATATTTCCAAATGCGGATGGATTGAAGAGAACGACGACATTCGGGCGTTTTAACAAGTGGTAGATATGCCTCGCACTGGTCAATGACCAATTGATCGGGCGCAGAATGACTGATTACCGATACCGCAAGCGCATAGATATAATCTATATCTGCTTCTTTTTCGGGTTGAAGTGCTAATAATTGGCGACTTTTTTCCATATCGTCGCTTGATTTGTTAGTCTGTATAACTTTAACAAGATATTCGGGTACGTAATTCATCGTAATCAGATTTAAAATTTAAATGACTTTTTAAGAAAAATTTAAATGACTTATTTTTCATAGTGCATATAAATATCATAGCGAATTAAGTTTGAAAAAGTTACATTGTAACGAGTAAATAATAAGATGATTAAAATCGTTTGAAAAAAAATCCTGAAAGGATTCAACATGAATAGAAATAATTTATGAACGGAACTTAACGCCGAAGGCGTTGAACCTCAATAACTTAGCTCTTCATGTTTAACTCCTTCGGCGTTGGGGTCATTCTTCTATTATTTTTCTATTCATGTTGAATCCCGTTGGGATTTTTTGACCATCTTATTATTTACTCGTTACATTCTTTGGTATTAAAATAACTCTACAAGTACCCCCCTCAGTAAAAATAGGCATTCCAACAGTTGGATTTAAGTTTTGTCTCAATATTATTTTGCTTTTTAATGGCTTACTTATAGGGAAATTTACAATTATGGATACTCAACTCCGTAATATTACATTAATTTTAACCCTCAATTAAAAATCAGAATGCTAAGATGATTAGATTACGCAATTCAATAAACAACTTCTCGACGTGGTATCAAACGACATCTTTCGACAAAGCGGCTAAAAAATCAAACAATATTTTATTGTTAGGATGGCGTTTGGGCATCGCTTTGTTGATTGTTTGGGCAGTTTGGCGGTTCAATAATTTTACTGAAAACAACTCGGCTTATGTCATAAAAGCCTTCTCTGTGCCCCCAGATATGGAACAAAAAGGCTATCGTGGCGAAACGGTGGTGGCAAAAGTCATGTCTGAAATGTTGCAAATCATGTACCCAAGAGACAGCAGCACGAGCCGCATCAGTGCTTGCCGACAAAATGACAAAGCGCGTTTGAAAAGCCAATTGCGGATTGCCGATGGTAGTGAACGAAGAGATTATGATATTAAAAGCCTTTTTGAAGCAGGTAAAACATTGTTGGGCTACGAGGATAAAGTGATTTCGGGCTATATCACCCATGCGGACAACCAAATCTCGATGTATATCCAAATGCCCGATGAACCACTTCGGACGGTGTCTATTCCTGAAACGGCTCCTTTGGATTCGCTGTTTTATAAAGCCGCTTTGTTATTAACTCGCCAAACGACCCCTCAATATTTAGCCAATTATTTTATCCAAAAAGGTTGTTTTGACGAAGCCGAAAGCCTTTTATCTGAATTGGATTTTAAGCAAAACAATCTGCCTGATGTGACCGACCAAGAACACATTCAGAGCCTTTCAAATTGGGCGAATTTTTACCTTACGAAAGCCATAACGCTGAATCAAAAAGAGCTTTTTAACAATGCGATAGAAAAAGCAAGGGAATTGCACAAACGTTTTCCCGACGATATTGCGGGATATGCCATGGAAGTGAGCATTCTGATGACAAAAGCAGGGTATTTTGATGGTTATGGTTACAACAAGCTGGCAGCTATTGATACACTCGCAAAACAGGCTTTTGCCTTAGCAAAAGAAGCAGAACGCAAGGAAAAACGGCTAAATAGTGCCTATTTTGACAAAAAACAAGTGATGGGTTTGATGCTTTGCAACGCTGCTTATTTGGCAAATCAATGTAAGTTAGAAGACCCAAAGGTCTTAGAGAAGTCTTTCCAAAAGTCAAGAGCTATCATGCCTCAAAGTGTATATATTTATAATACTTTGGCGTATTTTTACCTCAAACAAGGCAACCAAGACTCCGCCAAACGCTATATTACAGATGCCTTAAATGCCAATCAATCTGATGGCAATATTTGTGATACGTATGCAGAAATTATGTTGCATTTTGGCGACACCACGCAGTTTTTAAAAGGTATTGACATGGCTTTGAAGTATCAAAAACCCGCTACAAAAGCCAATGTTGAGAAATATAGAAAGAATGACCGGTGGCAAAGTATTATGAAAACGCCTTATGAAGCGCAGTATCAGGAGTTGTTTGACCATTATGCACAAATGCGGAAGTAATGCTTAAACAAAATCCACATCCACATCATAAGGATATTCCATTAAATATTCAATAGCCCTATCAATGTCAAAATTTTCAAAAACAACACGGTAGAGCATTTCAGAAATAGGGACATGTAGCCGATACGTCCGAGCAACCGAGCGGGCTAAACGCAGCGTCCGCACACCTTCTGCCACTTCTGTCATAGAACTAAGAATTTCCTCGCGGGTTTCGCCTTTTGCGAGACGCATCCCAAATGTATAATTTCGACTATTTGTTGAGGTCGCTGTGGCAATCAAATCGCCGATGCCCGCAGTGCCGAGGAAGGCTCGATTCGATGCGCCTAACTTTATGCCAAAGGCAATCATTTCCGTCAAACCACGTGTCAAAAGCATCGCTTGAATGTTGCGCCCCATGCCTTTACCGCCTAAAATACCTGAACCGAGGGCTATGATGTTTTTAAAAGCACCCGCCAATTCTGCGCCCAAAATCTCATGGCTGCCAAAAACATGGAATTGTTTGGAGTTCAAAACCGTTTTCCCTGCATCAATTACTTCATTGAAACGGCTTGCAATCAAGGTTGCAGTGGGCTGTCCGTCGAGGATTTCGTTTGCCAAATTAGGTCCTGAAAGGCAGCCGATGCGTATCACAGAGGTCTCTTGAGCAATGACTTCGCTCATCGTGCGGATATTGGCGCGGGTAACGGGCGTATAACGTTTGATTTCACCCTCGTCCAAACCGACTAAATCTAAGCCTTTTGTACCATGTATAAGTATATGATATGGCTTCAAATAGGGAGAAAAAAGCTGCATCGTTGTCCGAAAACCCGATGATGGAACGATTGGAAAAATCAAACGACATTGTTCCGCAATGTCCTGTGGATTATTGGTGGCACGTATGGCAGGGCTCAATGTTTGACCATAATAAAAGCGTTCATCGTTGATGGCAACAACTGTTTCAGGTTTACGCGTATATATGAGAACTTCTGTATTGTGTTCCAACAATTTTGCGATAGCGATACCAAAACTACCTGCGCCAATGATGCCAACGGGACGCTTTTTTGTCATTTTTTTCTCTGTTTTAAGGGCAAATTTAGCTATTTAAGACAATTCTTTTGTCAAATAATCCGAAACTGAACTATGAACGTAGTCATTTTGCAATCTATGACCATACCCCTCAGTAGGCATGAATGTCGAGTCTTTCCAGTTTGCATGAATGTGTTCACTATCTGAAAAAGCACAAATATCATCGGTTTTGTCGTGTATGATTAAACCTTTGATTGTCAAGGGTTTAATGAGTTCTTTTATTGAGAAATATTCGATGGGCTTGCCAAATCGTTGTTCCAATTTGTTGTAAAAACCACGTCTGACGTTTTTAGAAACTTTAACGAAATCAAGGAATTTATTGAAAATTTGATTCAATTCTGAAGGTGGTGCCAACAAAACAACGCGTTTTACTGAGGGGTGCAGATAATGAATAGCGCAAAAAGCCGTCGCAAATGCACCTGCGGAATGACCCACCATTGCAATGGGCGTAAAACGTTTGGCAGCCACTTCAATCATTTCGGCATAGAGTAAAGCATTGAAATATTTACTGCCCGACTCGCCATGTGCAGGCGCATCGAGGGCAACGACTGAAAAACCGTTTTTACGTAATTTATTGACCAAAACTTCCCAACGGGCAGCATTGCTTTCCCATCCATGCGCCAACAAGACAGTGCCTTTGTTGCCTTCCCAACGGTAGGTTTGGATTTTTACATCACCTAAAAACAGCGTTTCCCAAGTGGCTTCGCTCAAGGTTTGGCGGTTTTCGTTGGTTAAACGACCTTTTCGAGGGTTGAATATGATTTCTCCCGTCTTTTGTCCTGCCTTTAATTCAGAAAAAAAAGCCAATCCATTGAGATAATTGCGTAGTAGGAATAGCTGTATTTTTACACGTATTTGTTTCATTATAATAAAACGTTTGTTCATATCCTCAAAATACTGAGGGGGTCATTTTTGCCCGATTTTTTCTATTTCTATTACCAAATCCTCTAATTGCCAAGCGTCTTCATTTTTGAATTCACCGATTTCGGTACGGCATAATTTGGTCAAATAACCACCGCTGCCACAGGCTTTTCCAAAATCGAATGCCAATGAACGAATATACGTTCCTTTTGAACAACGAACATAGAAACTGATTTCTGACTCTGTAATTTGTTGGATATCAAATTGGTGTATCGTTATGCGGCGTGATAGTATCTCAACTTCTTCGCCACTTCGAGCTGATTCATACAATCGTTTACCATCTTTTTTGATGGCTGAAAATATGGGCGGGAATTGGTCTATTTCTCCTAAAAATTGCTGTCTTGCGGCTTCCATTACTGAGGGGGTGATGTGCTCGATTGGAAAACGTGCATTCACTTCCGTTTCAGCATCGTAGCTCGGTGTTGTTTCGCCCAATTTGATAATGCCTGTATAAGCCTTTGGTAAGCCCATAAATGAATCAATTTGTTTCGTCATTTTGCCAAAACAAACGATGAGTAAACCAGTTGCCAAAGGGTCGAGTGTACCTGCATGACCGACTTTATATTTTTTGTTTTTATACAGACGTGTCAACCGATGACGGAGTTTGTTGACAACCGCAAACGATGTCCAACTCAAAGGTTTATCAATGAGAAACACGCCGCCTTCAATAGCGGAATCCATCAATAAAGACGGTAATTCCTCACGCTGTGAGACTTTGATAATTTTATCGGTCATAAATTTTAATAGTGTGAGATACTTGAAAATCTCTTTTTATCAACTAAAACAATTAATTTAAGTGCGATTTAGTGTTTTTTGAAAAAAAAATACAAACTTTGTTCATAAGAGCATCGTATCAAAGCAAACAATATTTCTCATAACTTTTAAACCGATAGAACGATATGAAAAAAACTTTATTTATCCTCGGCTTTTGCTTAGTATTTTCTCAACTCAATTATGCCCAAATGTCGGCGGGTGTAACCCTCGGCTGCATCAATTATCAAGGAGATTTGGTCAAGGGCTATGTTGATTTGAAAGAAATCAATATAGGTTACGGTCTTTTAATTGCTAAACAATTTGGCAATCCAAAATTTTCCTTGAAAGGGCAGTTACAATTAGGCGAAATTTCAGGCAATGATGCCAATTATCCGGACCGCCAAAATCGAGGGGTAAAATTCACGTCACCTATTACGTTTATTGGTTCTGCCATTGAATATGCCCCTTTTGCAAGGAATGCTTTCAATTCAGATGGCGATTTTATTCCCCAAAAGAATGTTTTTGTGTCGGCTGGTCTGGGTGTTACTTTTTGTAATCCTAAAGTTCAAGGTTTAGCTGCCAATGCGCCTGATAGAAATGCTGATATACCTAAAACATTGTTAACTATACCTTTAGGTATTGGGCTTCGTTTTGATATGACTGAAGAATGGGCGTTGTCTCTTCAAGGTTCGTTTTTTATCACTTCAACAGATTATCTCGACGGCATCAGTATTGCGGGTACACCTGGCAACAACGACTACTTTTTTTTCTACGGCTTATCTCTTGCAAAGAAATGGGGCTTGAAAAAGAAATAGATTGGTTGATTGGTTACTGGGGATTGGTTATTCGTAGGCTAATAACCAATCCCTAATAACCAATCCCGAATCAACTAATTAAGGAAAAGTTGAATGCCCATGGCTTGCAAAATGAGAATCAATAAACCGACGACGATGCGGTAATATCCAAACACTTTGAAGCCATTTTTGGTCAAAAAACCGATAAATGTGCGAATCGCAATTAATGCGACCACGAAAGCAACGATGTTGCCCACTGCCAATATGCCCCAGTCACCACTACTGAGGGGGGCAATTTCTCCGAGTTTCACACCTTTCCAAAATTCATAACCGTCTTTGAGCGTAGCGGCTGCCATCGTTGGTACGGCAAGGAAAAATGAAAATTCAGCTGCCCTTTGACGGGTCAATTTTTGCGTTAAACCACCAATGATGGTTGCAGCTGAACGGCTTAAACCAGGGAAAATCATCGCAAGCACTTGAAAACAGCCAATTGTGAGTGCCTTTTTGTAAGTGATTTCTTGGCTTGCTTCGGTTGGTTTGTCTTCGTTTTCGATGAACCAATCGTCAACAAAAAGTAATATGATACCACCTACGAGCAACATGACAGCGATAAACGTCGGACTTTCAAGCAATGCTTTGACGTGTTTGTAGAACAAAACGCCAAATACAGCAGCAGGTATAAATCCAACAGCGAGTTTGACATAAAAATCAAAACTCTGCAAAAAACGTCTCCAATAGAGTACGACGACGGATAAAATCGCCCCAAATTGGATAACAACCTCAAACATTTTAGTAAAATCACTGCCTGAAATGCCCATCAGCGACGATGTAATCACCATGTGACCTGTGGAACTGACTGGTAGAAACTCGGTTAAACCTTCCACAATGGCGATGATAATGGCTTGTAAATATGTCATTTTTAAAGTTGGCTTTTTTAAACAAAAATAGACCTATAAGGTGTTTAGAGCCTTATAGGTCTGAAAATAAGATTTTTCAAAGGCTTATTCAGCCGTTTTATTTTTTTTGAATATTGCAACAATCTGTACGCCTAAGCCCAAAAGAATCAAAAAAGGCGCAACAATCGTTCGAGTAGGGCTATAAATGATGCTTTCGTCCCATACATTTGGGTCTGTCATCGCACCACCCGACATACAAATGAAACCGACTGCCATGATAGCCAAACCAATGAGCATCCATTTATATGTTTCACGTCCGAAAACCAATTTGTCATTGCGCTGCCCAAATACTGAGGGGGTCGCTGCCTTTGTGCGTGGTGCCGTCGCTTGAGGACGTGCGGGTGCAGCTGCTTTAGGTTGTATTTGTATCGGTTGTGGCTTTTGTTGCGATTTATTAGGCTTTGACATCTTTTAATAATTTATAGATTATAAAAAATTTATTTCTAAATAGTTAGTTGTCTATCAACTTTTCAATTATTCTGCAAAGAAAACGAATTCATACTGAGGGGGGTGTTAATTAGGGTTAAAAATTTTGAAATTAATACAATTCATCAAGCCGCATTTTCAAATATTTATTGACAACATAGAATGTGCTAATCCAACTTATAAGAACGCCTAAGAGTATCAACGCTGCGATATACCCCCAAAATACGTGGTTTTCAAGTAAAAGGTTGAGTTCGGGTGCTTCTTTTTGAACAAAAAACCATATTATTGCCATAATGCCAACGGCAACAACTGCACTTAGGAAACCATTTATCATGCCACGTTGGATATATGGACGGGTAATAAATCGCCAAGATGCGCCCACAAGTTCCATATTTTTGATAATAAAACGGTCACTGTATAGATTAAGACGGATGGTGTTATGAATCAAAGTAATGGCAACGATAATGAATAAACCTGTGATAATGAAAGCAATAAGGGCTATTTTTTGAACGGCTTTGGATACTTCACCAATCAAACCTTCATCCATATAGACATCTGAAACAGCTATGTTTTCTTTCAAACGCAGCGAAATGGCGGCGATACTATCCGCAGACATACGGTCAGATTTTAGGTTTATTGAATATGCATCGAAGAAGGGTAGCGGCATATCGGGATCGATATAGCTATCGCCCAAACTTTTGCGCATGGTCTCTGCGGCTTCTTGTTTGGAGACAAAACGGGCTTCTCGAGCGAAATCGGCAGCGGGCAACCACATTTTCAGGTCACTCAATGCAGTGGAGTCGGCTTCTTCTTTCAACTCGACCATCATACTGATTTTTTCCTGCTGGCTATCGGCTTGTTGTTTTACAAATAATAATGCGGCTCCGAAAAAGCCTAATAAAAACAAAACCAATGCGACACTGATGATGCTATAAAAATAATTTGTTTTACGCCTTTTTGCCATAAAATGAGGAGATTTTGAGATAATTAAAGACTTTTATGGCGCAAAAGTACTATTATTAAATGGGATTTTAAGGTTTTAAGATTATTAGTACAAAGGCTTTTACCATCTCAAATATCCATGTTTTGGGATTAATAACCTTAAAATCTAATATTGGTAGGATATTTGTTATTTCAATAAGTTGTTAAGGAAAACTTAATCTATAAAGAATTGAAATTCATTACGTTCTAAACAAGGTAACTTTGAGTAACGATACATTGGATATTCGGCATATCTTTGCCGAACCGACTTATGGCTGTTTTAATGATATTATAAACTTTGAATCTCTATTGATAGTGTCCCGAAATCTCGTCATCATACCGACTTATAATGAGAAGGAAAATATCGTCAAAATTATTGATGCCGTTTTCAGCCTCGACATGCCGTTTCACATCTTGGTTGTGGACGATGGCTCACCTGATGGTACTGCTCAATTAGTTAAAAATCATCAAGCGTATTACCCTGATTCTTTACATATTATCGAGCGAAAAGGTAAATTGGGTCTTGGGACGGCTTATATCGCAGGTTTCCGTTGGGGCATCGAACGGGGTTACGATTATATTTTAGAAATGGATGCAGATTTCAGCCACAAGCCCACTGATTTGCCTCGTCTTGTAAAGGCGTGTACTGAGGGGGGCGGTGATATGAGTGTTGGCAGCCGTTATGTCAAAGGCGGGGATGTTAAAAACTGGACTTGGGATAGGATTTTGTTGAGTTACGGTGCGTCTTGGTATGTGCGTATTGTCACATGGTTGCCTGTTGCTGACCCGACTGCGGGCTTCGTTTGTTACTCTCGTAAAGTGTTGGAGGAGATTGATTTGAGTAAAATACGCTTTATAGGCTATG
Source organism: Saprospiraceae bacterium (assembly GCA_043772905.1). Taxonomy (GTDB): domain Bacteria; phylum Bacteroidota; class Bacteroidia; order Chitinophagales; family Saprospiraceae; genus JAAFJT01. The sequence continues at coordinate 16,053 of JAYVFS010000208.1, forward strand.
CTTTTCAGATCGAAATGAAATTTGCGTCGCATACGCTTGGTTTTAAAATCAAAGAAGTACCTATCAAATTTGTAGATAGGGTAGAAGGTGTTTCAAAAATGAATATGAGTATTTTTAGTGAAGCAATAAAAGGTGTTTTGCAAATGCGTTGGGCAAGTTTTTTTAATTCATACAAAAACAAAAATGTAAGTAAAAAGGCTTCTGTTGAGGTGTGAAAGGCATTTGAGATGCCAAAATCTATACAATATCTACCAAATCTTCCTGTAATACCCCCTCCGTAAAAAGGTTGTTTTTATCCCTAACAGGGATTAAAAAACTGAAAATAGAGCCTTCATTTATAACCGATTCTGCCCAAATACGCCCTCCTTTTTTTTCAATAATTCTTTTGCAAATAGCCAATCCAATACCATTTCCTTTCACTCGGTCATTGTTCAATCTTTGGAAAATACCAAAAATCCTTTCCTTATATTGTTCCTCAAAGCCGATGCCGTTGTCTTTGAATTGAAATAACCATTGGTTTTTCAATTGAATGACAGATATTTCGATTTCTGGTTGGCGTAATGGATGCCGATATTTTATGGCATTGCCGATGAGATTCTGGAAAACCTGAACCAACATCAAACGATTGGCTTGAATGATAGGCAGATTCGAAGCCTTAATTGTCACATTACTTAAATTGATAGCAACTGTAAGATTCTTTTTGGTTTCCGAAAGGACTTCTTGTACATTGACCAATTCAAAAGGTAAACTTTGGGCACTCCACTGGGTGTATTCACGCATATCTTTAATGAGCGTACTCATCCTTTTTGCCCCATCAATGACAAATTGAAAGTCTTTATTTGCTTCTTCATTGCCAATAGGGTTGATATAACGCTTTTGAATAAATTGTGAAAAACTGGTAATCATGCGCAAAGGCTCTTGCAAATCGTGGCTGATGACATAGCTAAATTCTTCCAAAGAGGCATTTTGCGCCTTTAATTGGCGTGTGGACTCTTGTAATTGCTCATCGGCAAGCCTTTCAAGAGAAATATCTGTAAACATAGAAATCGTATATAACTTATTGTTTACAGTCATTTGCGAAAAAGTTTGGCGTATCCATAAAGTCGCACCTGATTTTTGAAAAAGACGTTGTTCAATTTGGGCATTTTCCTTTTCCAAAAAAATGTCGAATTGTTCAGGTGTCATAATATCATCAGAGTACATAAGATTTTGTAGTCCAATACTCAAAAGCTCCCCCTCAGTATAACCCGTCATTTTTTGAAAAAAATGATTAAATTTGAAGGCTTTGTAAGTATTGTCAAGCATAACAATGCCAATTGGGGCATTGTCGAATATATTGCGAAACCATAACTCACTTTCGGACAGTTCGTTTTCACGTTCCTTTAAAGAGTGTACATAGTCTAATTTTATAAAAAAAACATAATAGCCAATGCCAAAAAGCAGGAGAGCGATACTTGTAATAAATTTTTTAAGGTGCATATCAATTGGACTCAGCCATACAAGACTGATAAAGCAGCTTGAAGCCAGAAAAACGTATATAGTCATCGTTTTTTTGAACTTAAACATACCTGTCATGCCCACTAAAAAGGTTAAGGTAAAGACCGTTTCTACTTTTTCAAATTGATGGAGATAGGCAGCAGTCGAAATGATAAAAGCATAAGTGAGGGAAAACAGATTCCCTGTTTCGTTTGCCCATTTTTTAATAAAACGAATGTGATATGAAGCAATAATTAGGTACAACTGTATGACAATCAATATATTACGTGCTAAAGGTAGGTCTGGAATCGGGTTTTCAAAGTAGCTGTTAATGATAGGTACAAGAAAAAGAACACTTGTGCCGATAAGTGTACCCACTCGGAAGTCGAAAACGTCGTAACCGTCTGAGTTACGACTTAGTAGTTGTAGTATTTGTTTTTGCAATTTAGTAAACGCTAGACGGATTAGGAGGTGTTTTTATTAATAATTATCAAAAATAGTAAAGCCCATGCGTATTGCATGGGCTTTATGGCATTTTTTTGCAAAAATACCGCTATTCAAGTAGGGAATATTAATGTATAATTAACCTTTGATAACCGCAGCGACAGTCGCGCCAATGTCAGCAGGTGATTTAACGACGTGGATACCACATTCGCCGAGGATACGCATTTTTGCTTCAGCCGTATCATCAGCCGAACCAACAATCGCTCCTGCGTGACCCATTTTACGACCTTTTGGTGCAGTTTGACCAGCGATGAAGCCAATAACAGGTTTTTTATTGCCTGTTTCTTTGATCCAATGTGCTGCATCTGCTTCCATGCTACCGCCGATTTCACCGATGAGTACGATGGCATCCGTTTCTGGATCATTCATAAACATCTCAACGGCTTCTTTCGTTGTTGTTCCAATGATTGGATCGCCACCGATTCCGATGGCTGTCGAAACGCCTAAACCTGCTTTTACTACTTGGTCAGCCGCTTCATAAGTCAATGTACCAGATTTTGAAACAATACCAATACGTCCTTTTTTGAAGACGAACCCGGGCATAATGCCTACTTTTGCTTCACCCGGTGTAATAACGCCTGGGCAGTTAGGTCCAATCAAACGGCAAGGTTTGTCATTCAAATACGCTTTGGCTTTCATCATATCTTGTACGGGAATCCCTTCAGTAATACAGATAATGACTTCAATCCCAGCCTCGGCTGCTTCCATGATGGCATCTGCTGCAAATTTTGGAGGGACAAATATCAAGGTGACGTTTGCTTGAACTTGGTCAACTGCGTCTTTAACGGTGTTGAAAACAGGACGGTCGAGGTGCGTACTGCCGCCTTTGCCGGGTGTTACGCCGCCAACAACGTTAGTGCCGTATTCGATGCACTGTTCAGCGTGGAATGTACCTTCTTTTCCCGTAAAGCCTTGTACGATGACTCTCGAGTTTTTATTAACTAATACTGACATATCAAATGAGTGAGTGAATGAATAAATGAAAGAATTTAGATATTCCGTTATTTCGGTGTAAAAATATATAGATTTCTATATGTTTTAGGCATGATGCCTTATTTTTTTTTGTCAATGACAAAAACATCTTCATCGTTGGTTTTCATGAAGTAACGTTCACGGGCAAATTTTTCGGTATTACTTTCCATATCAAGGCGTTGTGCTTCCACTTCCTTGATTTGGTTTTCATAATAAACCTTATCGTTGTGCAATTTACTGACCGTTCGTGCGAGTTTAATCTGCGTAAACAAATTGGCTTTATCAAATGCCACCATCCATATAAAAAAGACAGCAAGTATGATAAACACGCGATTGCGAAACCCTTGGGGCAATTTATTGACTAAAGGTTTGAACGGATTGAGAACAGTACGGTCGCCAAGTGCCATGTTGTGATGATTTATTTTTTATGTTGCAAATCTATACAATTCACATTGAATAGTGCAAAAAACAGTTGATTTTCACTTGAAATTTCAAAATTGAATGATTGCTTGTAAAAACATACCCCTCAGTATAAACCACTTTTACCAACTCAGTGCTTCGGGAATTGTGGTAAATATTCTTTGCCACCGTGGTTCTGTTTTGCTCAAAATTGTTTTGGTGGCATACCAAACGGAAGGATGTAACTGTTTCTGAATGTGCTGCTGTGTTGTATATTTTATTTGATTTTTTAGGATTTCGATAGGTAAGGTTATGTCTATGATGCCATAATAAGGTGCTAAAATACGTTCCATTTCTGCAATATTGTCAGCATTTAAGATTCTACATAGTCTATCCATTTTGTCAAAAAGTTCTCCATGTGTTTTTTTGCGACCTTCTACAAGATAATCACGTTCATTCAAGGCTAATATTTCAAGTGTTTTTATTGCTTTATTTTTGTCAGTTGTATTGAGGTCATCGAATACCTCAAATTTTCCAATAGACATATTCAGCCAAAGGAAACGATTGGGGTCTTCTCTTCTGGGGTTTATTATGGCTACCGTTTTATGCAAAGGTTCATAACCTCTAATAGTTGCATGAATATTACCGTGAGCATCTAAAACAAAAGATTTATCTAATTTATGACTAGAATTACATTGTTTACAAGCGAGTACGTAATTCTGCCAATGAAAAGTATATTCTGGAAAAAACGATTTTGGATAGATATGCTCAATATCATTGGCTTCATTACCTTCACAATAATTACACGTTTTGACAAAGACACACATATCAGCAAGTGTGGCAGCAATTTTCACAAAAGCCTGTTTTCCAGCATTATTGCCTTTGCTGTTCCACAGCGTTTTTGCTATATAGGCTTTTTCTTTAAAATTGCGACCCTTATTGACTCTGTTTTGCAAGTCTGAAAGCACTTGTTGGTCATTGGTATCTAAGTTTTTTTCAGATAATTGAAGCATCTGTTGACAGTATTTGTTGGAGTTTTAGACGTTCTTTTTCTTCTTTTTCATTTATTTTTCCAAATGCTGAAAGCATATTCAATTTGCCTAAACGGGCAGCTTTTTCATCTGTTTTTTCAGACCGCACGGGTGATTGTCCAAAAACCTCCGTACCGTAAGCGTCTAAAATATTCCCATATATCAACTTCTCTTTATCAATGCCTGTTATTTCGCCAGACTCATTTTCGCTTCCAGGAGCAGCCAATCGCCAAATACTCCCATTGTCGCAAGCTCGACACACCAAAGGGCTGTGCGTAGTGACAATAAATTGAATATTTGGGAAGTATTTTGTGAACCATTGACCGATTCGTGTTTGCCATGTTGGGTGTAAATGAGCATCTATTTCATCAATAAGAACAACACCTGGCAAACCAATAGTCATTTCACCTGCTCTAATATTTCTAAAAACATTAGATTCTCCATAAGTTTTAACGAGTTGACGAATTAACTCAAATATTAAGCTCAAAAGAGAGCGAAAACCATCGCTTAATTGGGTCACATCTATATTATTGCCATTTCCATCTTTAAAAAATACACCTGACGAAGATACATCAATTAATTGTGCACCGTGTGGCAACAAATCTCCTTCGTTAATGAATTTTTTTAAACCTTCTAATGTATTTATGGCTTCTGAATTTTGTTCAAAACTCTGAAATTTCATTTGAGAAAGCCATTCTAAACTTTCCGTTAATGCAACATCTTCTCCAAATACAGATAAATGGGCAGCGGCAGAAGGATTGGAATAATAAACTTTTGACCATTCTTTGTCACCTCCTGTAAACCGTCTAAATGGACCAAAAGATGTTGAAAACCAACCACCTTTATTACTCCAAATATAGTCATAAGGGTCTGTTCCTCCTTTACCATTTCTATCAATTCTACCAATATAAAGACCAGAAGTTTCCTCTTTTGTTATTTTAATAGTTGCATCAAAGGGGCGAATAAGGTTTCGTTTTCGCCCTTCATATCTATCAAATTCATCTTTTAATATTGTTAAAGATACTGATGCTTGCTCCTGATTTTTTTGTATCCAATTTATCAAAGGCAAACGTAATGCTTGTGCATCTCGTGGACCAATCAAGCCTATCGCTATGCTTCGTACAATACTCGATTTTCCTGCACCATTATCACCAATCACTACATGCCAGCCTGCAGGTTTTTCAAAATCCATTTTAAAATAGCTAATGGAACGTATGTTTTTTATTTCTACCGATTTGATATACATCTGTCTAATTTTTTTATTTTAATGCCCCTCAGTATTTGACGGCTTCATCAACAAATTTATCCAAATTTAACAACAAGGCAAATCTAATGTATAAACAAGAAATATCCTTATAAAGTCGCTTAAAATATAAGCCACTTTTTTTTTCTAAAAGAAAAATCCCGAACTACGTTATTACGTTGTTCGGGACATATTATATTGTTTATTTCTAAGATGTTGCTAATAACGAATTTGCTGTTTCTTACGCTTCAAGTGCCGCAGCACCGCCCACGATTTCCGACAATTCCTTTGTAATCGCTTCTTGACGTGCTTTGTTGTAGTTGATACGGAGGTTTTTCAACATTTCATTAGCATTTTCAGTCGCTTTGTCCATCGCTGTCATACGTGCGCCATGTTCAGAGGCTTGTGTATCGAGTGTATATTTATAAAACGTCGTTTGCAAAATGCTTGGGACAAGTTCCTGTAACAATTCCAGTTGGCTTGGCTCAAAAATGTAGTCCGCTTTTGCTTTTTTAGCACCTTTGACAACTTCCAATTTTCTAACAGGTAGAAACTGCTCACATTCAGGGAATTGCGTAGCCGCGTTTTTGAAACGTCCGTAGGCAACTGAAATATGGTCGAATTTCTTTTGTTCAAAACTGTCCATCAAGTATTGACCAACTGTTTTGACATTTTCAAAATTCAATGAATTGTACAACTCTACGTGGTCAACGATTGTGCAGTTTGTATAGCGACGACGGAAATAGTCGAAGCTTTTTTTACCGACACAAACGATGGTCAATTTGCCATTGTCACGTTGTTTTGCGTATTTTTCGTTGATTGTCGCTACTGCGGACTTGATAACATTGGTATTGAATGCCCCGCATAAGCCACGACTCGCTGTCACGACCACCATACAAGCGTTTTCAATATCACGCTCAACGCCAAACGAAGTTTCCGCGTCACCGTCGAGGTTCGACAAAATATTGACGAGCATTTTATTGAGGTGGTCTGCATAAGGGCGCATTTGAACAATTGCACCTTGCGCCCGACGGAGTTTTGCTGCCGACACCATTTTCATCGCTTTTGTAATCTGTTGCGTACTAATGACCGACGCAATGCGGATACGGACTTCTTTTAAACTTGCCATTTTTTATTGACTATTGTTGATTGATTATTGTTTGTTTTGGACAAAAATCAATTGCAATTTAACGATTATACTGAGGGGGTATATTTTAAACTAACGAGCTTCAATTTTTACAACTTTATGAATTTCTTTCAAACCTTTTATATTTGATTCATAAGAAATGACTTCTAAAGGGAAAAATGAAAATAATTTTCCAATATTAATGAGTGAATGTATGGGTAAATCTATTTGTTCTGTAACATACATTTCAAAAACCGTATCTCCCAATGGAATAGTCTTATCTATTTTTTCAATTTTGGGAATTAAAATAACTTTATAACAATCGTATCCTAATATTTTTTTTCTTTGATTTTTATCTATTTCAATAGAACAATCAATGTTCTCTTTAAATAAATCAAAATATGGACGAGATTCTATTGATGTATTTGGATAATCATAAAAATGTAAAAAACCGTTGTTTTTTTCTACTCTATTATAATCAATATATCTTTCGTTTTGCTTTTGGAAACGCCAAATTGTATCTTTTTTAACATTAATTGTTACTTCTGATTTGTTTTCTTTAAACATATCTGCTAAAACCATACTTTTAAATGCAAGGATTTCAGCTTTGCTATGAGTTTGATTTGAATCTGAAGATACTTTATTAATGATGTCGTCAAAAAGGTTATTTGCTTGTTTCTTACCTTCTTCAGTTATTTCATTATATTTATCAAATATAATCTTTCCTTCTTTAAAAGGAGTTGGAATAATTGCTCTATTTGATGTTTTACAACTTATTAAAAGTAACAAGACGAATAAAGTGCCAATTAATCTTACCATTTTATATGAAAGTTAACCAATTAATTTAAAGTGATTTTTTTTTGATAAAAAACAATCAAAATACTGAGGGGGTAATTTTTATTGATTATTGCCAATTGACTAATAATTAATCAATCGGCAATAACCAATAATTAATCACTTATACTTGCTTAGAAATTTCTGCTGCCAATGTCTTCAATGTTTCCAAATCAGCCGCTTCCAACTTGCCTTTACGCAAGTTTTCCAAAAGACCTTTGTGGCTTGCATCAAGAGCGAGGTAGAGAGATTCTTCAAAAGCACCTACTTTATTGATAGGAACATTACGAAGCAAGTTGTTTGTACCGCAATAGATAGCCGCGACTTGTTTTTCAACAGATACTGGCGAATATTGTGGTTGTTTCAACAATTCCACGTTACGTGAACCTTTGTCCAAAACACCTTTTGTCGCTGCATCAAGGTCAGAACCGAACTTTGCAAACGCTTCCAATTCACGATATTGTGCTTGGTCAAGTTTCAAAGTACCTGCAATTTTCTTCATTGACTTAATCTGTGCGTTACCACCTACGCGCGATACCGAGATACCAACGTTAATCGCAGGACGTACACCAGAGTTGAATAAAGCCAAATCCAAGAAAATCTGACCGTCTGTAATCGAAATTACGTTGGTTGGGATATACGCCGAAACGTCACCCGCTTGTGTTTCAATAATCGGCAAAGCCGTCAATGAACCACCACCTTTCACGATACCTGCTTTTTTCAAAGATTCAGGTAAGTCGTTCATATTGTTAGCGATTTCGTCGTTCGCAATAATCTTTGCAGCACGCTCCAACAAACGGCTGTGGAGGTAGAATACGTCACCTGGATATGCCTCACGTCCTGGCGGACGACGTAACAACAACGAAACTTCACGGTAAGCCACCGCTTGTTTTGACAAATCATCATAAACAATCAAGGCTGGACGACCTGTATCACGGAAAAATTCGCCAATCGCAGCACCCGCAAATGGTGCATAGAACTGCATCGGAGCTGGGTCAGCAGCAGATGAAGCAACGATAACGGTATAAGCCATCGCACCTGTTTCTTCCAAAACGCGGGCAACTTGCGCCACAGTTGATGACTTTTGACCACACGCTACATATATACAGAACACGGGTTCGCCGCGCTCATAAAATTCTTTTTGATTGATAATAGTGTCCAATGCAATCGCAGTTTTACCTGTTTGACGGTCACCAATAATCAATTCACGTTGTCCACGACCAATCGGAATCATTGCGTCAATCGCTTTGATACCAGTTTGAAGTGGCTCGTTTACAGGTTGACGGAAGATAACGCCCGGTGCTTTACGCTCCAAAGGCATTTCGTATTTCACACCTGTAATCGGTCCTTTACCGTCAATCGGTTGACCCAAAGTGTTGACAACACGACCAATCAAACCTTCGCCTACTTGAATCGAAGCGATGCGGCTTGTCCGACGTGCCGTTGAACCTTCTTTAATACCATCGGGCGCACCGAGCAATACGACACCCACGTTGTCTTCTTCCAAGTTCAAGGCAATGGCTTGTGTGCCATTCTCAAACTCGACGAGTTCACCCGCTTGAACGTTGTTCAAGCCATAAATGCGCGCAATACCGTCGCCGACTTGCAATACTGTACCGATTTGTTCCAATTCGGTTGCCGTTGAGAAACCACTCAATTGCTGCTTGAGTATCGCTGATATTTCTTCTGGTCTTACATCAACCATTTTATTATCGTTTTATAAATTTTTAAAAATAAAAAGTATCAATTATATAAAAGCGTTTTTGACGCTAAATTTCTGATTTTCAATGTTTTATACTGAGGGGGTCAATTATATGTCACTTTTATTTTTGCTATTACTTGTGCATTACTAGCACAACAGTATAGACATGTAAAAGCCTGTTGTAAATTAAATTTTTCTCCCGCTTTTTGCCTTGGCAGAATCACTGCTTTCTTCCAAATAGTGGGTGTAGGTGCTAACGGATTATAAATAGTCACTTCTACCGTTTTATCTGTCAAATTTTCAATTTCCAATAAATTACTCAAACAATATGTTCTTGGCGACGAACCAACAGAATAAATAAATGCTGTTGTTGACGTATCAACTCTTGTTAATCTAAGCGTTTCTTGTCCTAAAAATGCGGATGTCGAGTCTTTTTCAATGTACTTACTGGTTTCATTATATGAACGTATATATGTTGTATCATAAAACACTTTCATTAAAGGAATAACATCTGATGCAGTAGGACATTGTGATGTATTACAAGGTAAAATACTGCATAAATCAAATTTTGCATTAACTTGACTTCCCCCATTTGGAAAGATAGTTGACGATGAAACAGCTGCTCCATTTTTGTTTAACACTATCCTCATTCCTGTTTGAGTTAGATTCTCAAATTGTACATAGTTTGAAGAACATACTGAATTCATCATTGTATCATAAACCGTAACTTTCACGGTTTTTTGCCCTAAATATGACGTTGTCGCATCATTTTCAATATAAAAAGCCTCTGTTTTAGAAGTTAAATCCTTTTTGCAAGCAAAAAACGAAACTAAAACACATACAAAAGCGACATTTTTCATTTTAGCTATTTTACAAAATGATGAAATTCAACCTTTTATACTGAGGGGGTCAATTATTCTATATTCAAAACAATCTTTTCCACCTTTTCTTTCAATTCTGGAATATTTTGTTGAATGATATTCCAAATCAATTTATCATCTAATTTATCTGTCATAAATCAATTGCTTTTCTCTGTCAATAATAGGCTGAATATATTTAGAAAGCCCTCTTGCAGATACTAAATCAACTTTTTTTGAAAGAAGACTTTGTAAATCTATTTGCATCTGAATAAAATCCCAACCAATTGACTGACTATAATCTAAGTCAACTAAAATATCTATATCGCTGTCTAAATGAGCTTCATCTCGAACATAAGAACCAAACAAATAGGCTTTCAAAACGGGTTGCGCTTTAAAGTAATTTTGAATGATTTCTAATTGTTCTTTTTGTAGCTTCATTTTGATTTATTTTACGTGAAATACTGAGGGGGTACTAAACTACCCCTTACTTCGCAATCTGCGACTCATATATATTAGATAAAAAGTCTTTTTTCAACACATCTAATTTGTGTACAACACTCGCATCGTACAATTTATCACCAAACTCAACCACATAACCACCAATGAGCGATGGGTCAACTTTGACATCAATTTCAACTTTTGCCAAAGTATCAGAGCTTGCAACGAGTTGTTTCCGAATCGCATCAATCGTTTCTGTACTGAGGGGTGTCGCTGTTTTGACAACGACGGTTGTAATGCCTTGCATTTTTTTGTGCGCGGCTAAAAACTCCGTAGAAATATCGGGCAATAAGCCTTCACGGTTTTTATCAACGCATATTTTGATGAATGCCATCGTCAAATCACTCAATTTGCCACCAAAAATGGCGGTCATAATCGAATTTTTCTTATCTGCATTGATGATAGGACTTTGCAACAATAGGTACAAATCCCGATTTTTGACGGCTGCATTGAGGGATTTTATATCTTCCACAACGACATCAAGCTTACCCAATTCTTTGGATAAGTCCATCAATGATTTGGCATAACGCCCCGCGACTCTACTGCTAACTGACATATTCTATAATGATGAATTATGAATGATGAATCTTTGGAATGATGAATGATGAATGATGAATGATAAATTCGCTATTTACGGATTCATCATTCATCATTCATCATTCATCATTTTAGAATTTATCATTCATCATTAGTTAAGATTCATTTCTTTCACGAGTGTATTTACGAATGCGACTTGCGAAGCATCGCTTTTCAACTCTTTTCTAATCACTTTTTCAGCGATATCGAGGGCAAGCAAACCTGCTTGATTTTTGACTTCTGTCATAGCGGCTTGCTTCATGTTTTCGATTTCTTGTTGCGCCGATTTCATGATTTTTGATGCTTCTTCTTTTGCACCATTTTTGGCATCTGCAACGATTGAAGACGCTATGTCTTTCGCTTCTCTAAGCATTTTCATGCGTTCTTCGCGTGCTTCTGTTAGGATTTGCTCGTTTTCAGATTTCAATTGAGCCATTTCCAATTTGGCATTTTCTGCTGCACCGAGTGCATTAGCGATGCCTTCTTCACGTGATTTCAACGCTTCGAGGATAGGCTTGAAAGCTTTGCGTCCGATTGGAATCCATACCAAAAGGAAAATAACCGATGTCCAGAACAGGAGACCAAAATCAGGTTTAATCGGAGAAAAATCTGCAAGAAAAAAGATTTCCATTGCTATATAGTTGAATTGTTAAAATTGTTGATTTTTTATCTAAAAAACCCTCGATATACTGAGGGGGTGTCTTTCAAATTTGAGTAAACGTTGCCTACCAACCAACCGTTGGCAGGTCAACGTTTAGATTCTTTCGGCGGATTAGACGAAGAACGACAAGACGATAGTTGCCAAAGCTGCACCTTCAACAAGGGCTGCTGCGATCAACATGTTCGTACGAATGTCACCTACGGCTTCAGGTTGACGAGCGATAGCTTCCATCGCTTTACCACCGATTTGTCCGATACCGATGCCTGCGCCAATTACGGCTAAACCTGCACCGACTGCTGCGAGTGTACCAGTCATTTTGTTTAAATTTATTAAAAGTTATAAAAAATCGTATAAGTAAATGATGAATGATAAATTCATCATTTATAATTCATCATTACCTTATTAATGGTGTGCTTCGTCAGCGTGGTGGTGTTCTTCAACAGCCGCCCCGATGTACAAAGCAGATAATAATGTGAAAATAAACGCTTGCAAAAACGAAACAAGAACCTCCAAAATGTTCATAAAAGCGACGAAAGGCACTGCCATAAGTGAGCCACCTGCCGAACCGCCGATGCTTTGGCCTGCATTACCGAAGATAAAAATCAAACTAACAAATGTCAAAATGATAACGTGACCTGCAACGATATTCGCAAAAAGACGAATAAGCAATGTGAATGGTTTGATGAAAATTGAAGCAATTTCAATTGGTAACATCAATATTTTGATAGGAATTGGCACATCGGGCATCCAAACAATGTGCTGCCAGTAGTTTTTGTTGCCGCTTAAAGTGACGACAAGAAAAACGATAATGGCTAATACAATTGTTGAACTGATATTACCCATAACATTTGCGCCACCAGGGAAAAATGGAATCAAACCGAATAGGTTGTTGAACAAAACGAAGAAAAACAATGACATCAAAAGCGTCATATATTTCTCATATTTTGGTCCAATTGACGGCTTAGCAATTTCGTCACGTATAAATGTAACGAATATTTCCATCAAGTTAGCCAAGCCTTTTGGTGCTTTGTTCGGGTTGTTTTTATAGAAATTTGCCGTTTTGAAAAAAGCAATTGCAATCAACGCCAAAGCTAAAAGCATCGTGAACACGTTTTTCGTAATAGAAAAATCAATCCATGACGATTCTAAGTTTGTCAATTTACGGCTTTCTTCAAGTTCGAAACACTGTCCTTTGTAGATGACGAAGTGGTGGTCTTCTTTTTTACCTTTTGCATTCAATTCTTCTTTGACAAAAGAATAATGACCTTCCCCTTTGTGAATTTCATCCAATTCAACTTCACCCATCGGTAAGCCTTTCGCTTTGCGGACAACGTCATGTGCTAACACAAAACCATTTACAGCTTTTGCGCCATGATGAAACATTGTTGACATACCAGATGTGAAGCCATTTTCAGAATCGTAAGCGAAAACAGGCAAAGGCAAATGAATGTCGCCGATGATGTGGAAATGATGCGCATCACCAATGTGGTGCATCACCGCAGGAACAGGGTCATATTTTTCGCTTTTCTTTTCTTCTGGTGCACAATCTGCATGACCTGCATGAGCTTCTGCACCGTGTTCAGGTGTAGCTTCACCGGTGGGATGTTGCTCAGTTGCAGCAGGAGAATGAGTTGCGGGAGCGTGTGAATCGGGTGCTTGCGCTGAAAGCGTTGTGAACGTTAAAGTGCTCAACAAACAAGCGTATAAAAAGCGATTAAGCGACATATCGTATATAGACTTTTATATGTGTTCTTAAAAATCGTCGCAAAGTTAACTTCCCATAGCCGAATAAAAAAGCGATGTTCAAAGTTTTTCCAATGATTTTTTGTGTATTTCTGAATCAAAATCCCTGTTTTATGCTTTTTTTGTGATGTTAACGAAGAATATTATGCCGATACTGAGGGGGTGCGATTTTAATTTTGTTGTTATCTATTTTAGTGAATTATTTAAATGTTTAGATATTTGAGGTAAGTTTTGTTTTTAGCTAAGTTTTTTTCCAAATTTTAAGATTTACACTCGTTTTTAAAATTTAAGAAAACTTTAACCGCCAATATGTCTAATTTTGACAACGAAATGACCGTTTTTAGTCTTAGAATTACGTTAGTTTTATTGAAAATGATTATTTTACTGAGGGGGTCATTTTAAAAGATTGACCTTACAATTATGTCCTTAATACTTAAATTTTATAAAAATGAAAAATATCCGTTTTAGTTTGATGCTCATTTTATCGAGCTTTTTTATCGGGGCTTATGCCCAACAAGTCGCTAATGAGAACAATCGTACACCCGCGACGATGGTTTGGAGCGACGAATATCAAGAGCCTTCCAATACAGAGATTCAAAAAATCATTGCTACTGAGGGGGGCGGTTTTTACACTTTGCGCTTGCATCAAGGCGGATTGCTCAATGGTGGCAAGCAAAAACCGATTATTGAGTTTTATAATTCAAAGATGAAACTCGTCCGCAGCCGTGAGTTGGATTTGGGATACAAAGGTAAAGATCGTTTCCTTAAAGACGTCGTCATGGTCGGCGGTCGTTTGTGGATGTTGTCGTATTTCTACAACGAAAAACATGAAAAGACCTATCTTTTTGCACAAGAAGTCAATAAATCAACATTGAATTTGACAAAAGACATGGTTATGATTGGCGAACAAGACGAGACGAACCGCGAAAAACAAGATGTTTTCAGCTTGGCGCAATCAAGAGACAGTTCTAAAATTGTCATTTTCAATCGTCAGCCGAACTCGAAAGATGGGCAGTCGTTTTCCTTAGCGGTTTATGATTCTGAATTTACGCAACAATGGGGAAAAGAAGCAAAACTCCCTTATGGCAAAAAGAATTTTAGCGTCGAAGATTATCAAGTTGACAACAAAGGCAATGTCTATCTCTTAGGCATTATATATACTGAGGGGTCAAATCGCTTAGAAAGAAGGGGCAAAGCGACTTATCAATACGATATAGTGGCATACCTAAAAGATGAAGCGGTTGATGTTCAGGAGTATAAAATCCTTTTGAAAGACAAGTTTGTAACGGATTTAACTTTCCGTATTGCCGATGATGGCGACATCGTTTGTGCAGGTTTTTACTCCGAGAAAGATGCAAAAGGTATGAAAGGATCTTGTTTTTTTAAAATTAATCCACATACAAAGGATATGACGAGTATCTCAACCCGTGAGTTTGATTTTAATTTTGTCACTGCCAATTTGTCTGATAGAAGTAAAATGCAAGCCAAAGCGGCTGTTGACCGTGATGATAAAGAGCGTGCCCCAGAACTTTTTGATTATTCACTCGATAAACTCATTATGCGCAGCGACGGCGGTGTGATATTGATTGCAGAACAATATTTTGTCGAAGAACGGATGCTCAACAATAATATGTATGGTTACAGTCCTTATGGATTTAGTCCTTATGGATTGAACTCGTGGAATTCACCTTATTATTCGTCGTGGAACGACCCTTACGGCTATCGTAATAACCGGAATAATCGTCGTTCAGATTATTATTTTAATTACAATGACATCATTGTTGTCAATATTCAGCCTGACGGCGAAATTGCATGGACGACGCGTATTCCCAAACGCCAGATTTCTACCAATGATGGTGGCATGTACTCGTCTTATGCGATGAGTATTGTAGCGGATAAATTGTACTTCGCTTACAATGAAAATCCGAAAAACCTTGACCCAAATAGGACTAAAACCGTTGCTGAAACGCCTGATAAATACTCTGTCGTCACACTTGCAGAAGTGGCACGTGACGGCAGTTTGAAGCGTTATCCGATGTTTTCAAACAGAGATAAAGGGGTTGTGACACGTCCTAAAATTTGCAGACAAGTTGGTCGCAGAGACATGGCTGTTTATGGTGAAAGTGGACGGACATATCGGTTTGGGGTTTTGAGTTTTGATTGATTTTCATGGCGATTCAACAAAAAAGCCACGTTTTCACTTGAAAACGTGGCTTTTTTGTTGAATATACTGAGGGGGTAATTTGTTTGTTAAAATACTTTATTTAGCTTCGCATTTTATTCCAAAACTAAACATTATGAAGAAAACAACCGATGAAGCAAGACGTAAGCGGAACAAAGACCACGACGATTTTGTACGTGGCATATTCAGCTATCCAGAATTGGTTTTGAAAATCCTGCAATATGCCATACCTGAAAACCTAATTTAGCAGAAATACTTAAATTTGCAGAAACTTCAAAGCCATCGCTTTTGTTTAAAACGTATCTGAGAATGCTCATGGAATATTCTGAAAGGCGTTCAAA
>JAYVFS010000209.1:0-32045 GCA_043772905.1 Saprospiraceae bacterium
ATTGCGAATAAAGCCTTATTGGATTTACTCCAGCAATTTGCAGACAAAAGAAAGGCTACCACTGCTCAAATCGCCTTAGCTTGGGTATTGGCTCAAAACCCGTGGATTGTACCAATTCCAGGCACCACAAAATTGCATCGTTTGACTGAAAATAATGGTGCGGCTGCTATTCAACTAACTGCAGCGGAACTTCAAGAGATAGAAAAGGCTACTGCTCAAATTGAAGTTGTTGGTACACGTTATACAGAAGCGATGGAAAAGTCAACGGGGCTTTGACTTTAATTTTATATTCAAAAACATGAGACATCCCGAAGGCATAGGGATGAAGGATGGATGATACCTTTAATGTAAATTCACCTAATTGAATGAGGACATAATTCAAAATTTCATTCATAAATTGACTTATTTTAGAGATTTCCGTCTTCTTTACCTTCAACACCTTCTACATATCATACATAACTATTCAAAAAAAGTATCGTATTGATTCTGATGTCCCGCCTCGCGTTGCGGCTGTTTGATAGGTGCATTGATGTCGAGCGTATCTTCGGGGGCATTTTTCAACTTTAATTCATCTTTTAAACCAGCACCGAGTAGGAGAGACTGGCTTTTCTTTTCCCACTCGTCGAGCATCACCAAACCTTCTTCTTCAAAAACGCCGTTTTGGAGGTCTATGCCTTTCATAATTTTGTCGGACATGCTCATAAATTGCTCCATTTCGCCTACTTTTGAACTCACATCGTTGGCAATGGCTTCTAAAGCCATGTCGAACATTACGCGTTTATCTGGGTCACCTTTCAAGATAGACATGGCTGAATTCATGGCTGAATGACTGGCAAGAATGGCTTTGCGCTCTGTTTCTTTCACAAAAATCTGGTCTTTCAAATCCTCAGACATAATATAGGACGCATCGCGCATCTTTGTCAAAATCCGATAGAGCGATTCCATACGTTTGTACAAATCATCGAGGCGTACATTTGATTCTTGCAACCGCCCTGCTTTGCGGGTTTTCAGAATCATTTGCGTTTCTTTTTCTGCATCACGCGCCTTCGTGGCATCTTTGAGGTGTGTTTGAATCTCTTTTTGATTCGTCACAATCAACTCTTTGAGCTTGTGCATTTGCCCCCTCAGTTGATTGATTTGTTTGTCCATTTTTGACAAACTGGAATCCAAACCATCAATATAAGATTTCAAAATGCCAATTGGGTCGAGGTTGACAAACAGTCCTGTAATCCACCGCATCATACCTTTATAGGCAAAACCGACCAAATTACGCATTTTAGGGTCTAAAACCATATAAACAACCATAGACAAGGCTATCAACATGCCCGACAAATACAAGGTGTTTTGTGCCAATATTATCAGTGAGGGCAATACATTATACAACACAATGCCACCACCAACTAACAGTGCCGCCAATATAAACATGCCCGTTGTCCCTTCAGGGCGTTCCCAAAAACTCTTAGGTTTGAAATCCTTATTATCCATATTTGTTTTGTAATATATTTTTCAGTTTTACAGTTGTTAGTTCGTTTGAATCAGGATGTGTGGGATTTTAAGGATGCTAAGGATTTAAAAGTTGCTAAATATCTAAATCCTTAGCATCCTTAAAATCTCACACATCCTGATTCAAAAAAAACACCCCCCTCAGTATTTTGCCCAAGTTTAAAGAATTTTTGAGGATTCATTATATAATTGGTTTATAAATATTACCCCTTCCGATTGCATCAGGATGTTCCATCATTATTTTGACCCAAAGAAACCCCTAAACGTTACAACACCCGAATAACCCATTAAGATTCCTTTCAAAGGCATCAAATCTATCAAACCCCTTAAATAAACGACAAAAATCACTTTTCACTTTTCATTTATACGTTTCAATTACCGCCTCACAAGCCTCGTCCAATAATTGATACACCAATTCAAAGCGATTGTCTAAATACGGATCGGGAATGATTTCGTTGCTGTCAGGACGTGCAAAATTCATAATGAGTTTTACTTTTTGCCGTTGTTCATCGTTTTTTGCAAAGCGCAAAATATCTTGATAATTGCTTTTATCCATGACCAAAACGAGGTCAAAAGTATCTAAATCTTTGTCTTTAAAAAGTCTCCCTCGTTGGTCTGTTAAGTCAATGCCATATTTTTTAGCAATGGTTATACTTCTGTGATCGGGTAAGTGGCCGATATGCCAATCGCCTGTGCCAGCAGAGTCAATATGCCAGTCTAAACCTGATTTTTGAACTTTATACTTTAAAATACCTTCTGCGAGTGGGGAACGACAGATATTGCCGAGACATACCATAAGAACTTTCATTGGTTGCGATTTTAATGTTTGATGTCAGACATCTGACGAAAAATTTCCTCAAAGTTAGGCATCATTTTTTAAAAATCGGTCTTTAATCTCATTTCACTATGTAAGCGTTCTATTCGAATTGTATTCGAATAGACGGGGTGATTTCAAATCACCCCGTCAATAAGGTTTAACAATCAATCACTTATATCGAAATACGGGCTGCCATTTTAATTATTCCTTTGACTAAAATCAGGACGTTTGGACAAATCACACTGGACGATTTTAAACTTACTTTGTCGAATAAAGTCATAAGCGTATTGTTTCACCAAACGATTTATTGAACCGTCATCCTAACTTTGGCAACTGAATTACGCAACCACCATTTAATGAAAAAAATCATCCAACTCCTATTTGTTTTTAACCTTCTATTCTTATCACAACTTGCTTCACAAAACAGTATATCTGTATCGGGTCGCTTAATTGATACACTCTCTGCTGAACCTTTGAGTTATGCTGCCGTGAGCGTTCAAATGCCGGAATCCCAAAGCCTTGTAACAGGACAAATATCTGATGACAAAGGCGGTTTTAAGTTTGAAGCCTTGAAAAAAGAGCGTTTTATCATCAAAATTGAGTACATCGGTTACAAAACTAAATACATCGCTGTCAGTCTTGACAATGCCAATGCGGTTTTGGATTTGGGTGCTATCAAATTAGCCCCCCTCAGTCAATTGCTCGAATCCTTGACGGTCAATGGACAAAAGCAAAATGTCGTTGCGACTTTAGAAAAGCAAGTTTTCAAGACCGAACAGTTTGAGTCTGCCAAAGGCGGAACGGCTACGGATGTCTTGCGGAACATCCCCTCAGTATCTGTCAATGCAGAAGGCGATATTATGGTGCGTGGTTCAAAAGGTTTTTTGATTTTGGTCAATGGCAAACCGAGCCAAATTGACGCAGCGACTCTTTTAGCGCAAATACCTGCCAATACCATTGATAAAATAGAAATGATAACGGCTCCTTCTGCCAAATACGATGCCGATGGCAAAGCGGGTATCATTAATATTGTCACTAAGAAAGGCACAAATGAAGGCATTTCGGTCGTGACCAATGCCCAATACGGTTTTCCGCGCATCAAACAATACGACAATTCTGTCGAGCCACAACGTTACGGTTTAGATGCCACCTTAACCTTTCGCAAAAACCAATGGGACGCTTCGTTTTCTGCCAATTATTTGAGAAATGATATTGCAGGTAGACGTGAGGGTGATGTCAATACAACTGTTAATAACATTTACACCCATTTTCCAAGCGTAGGTGAGCGCAGTTTTAAAAGAGACAATTATGGTATTCGCGGTCTCGTCGGTTACAAACCCACGAAGTCAGACGAGATTTCGGCTGGCTACTATTTGGGAAGTAGAACGCAGTATCGGCGCGCCAATATCACTTATGACAACACCAAAACCGATTTATTGACCAATAAAGTGATTGCGAGAACACAATACTACAACCCCAATTTGGTCAAAAAAGAAGGTACATTTAATGTTTTTAACCTCGATTACAACCATTCTTTCACCAATAAAGCTATTGTCATGTTGTCGGGTTTGTATGAAAAAGCAGATTTAGGTGGTTATACCCAAAACAATAATTTGAACATCAATAATCACAATGATACCATTCAAAACACTTTAAACAACGGCAGCCTTCCCTTAAATGCCTACCGTTTGAAAGTAGATTTTGAAAAACCAATGGGCATTGGCAAGTTTTCGGCAGGCTATCAATACCGTTTTCAAGAACAAGATGGACAATTTGAATATTTAGAGAAACAAGGCAATTTCACACCTTTTGTGGTTAATCCATTGTATAGTGCTGAAATTGACGTCTTGAATCGTATTCATGGTCTGTATTCACAATATGCAGGCACTTATAAAAAAATGCAGTTTTCCGCAGGTTTGCGCTACGAAAATGCGTATCGAGAATTCAAAGACAATAAAGGTACGCCGCCTAATATTTTAAAATTATCCAATCTTTTCCCCTCTGCGAATATGCTTGTGGATTTAGGTCAAGAATGGAAAGGTAAAATCGGTTACAGCCGTCGTGTGCAACGTTCCACTAATAACGAATTGAATCCTTATCCTGAACGTGAACACAGCGAAACGCTTGAACAAGGCGACCCGTCTATCAAGCCTGAATTTATAGGTATCTATGAATTGGGCATCATTAAAGATTTCAAAAAAGGTAATTTCTATTGGAACGCCTACACGCAGCAGATTACAAATATTGTCAATCGTGTGAACAGCGTTTTCAACGATACGATTCTAAACCGTATTTTTACGAATGCAGGCAAGGCGCAATTGTGGGGTACAGAAATGGGTTTGACGCTGTCGCCCATTAAAAAGGTAAAGATTTTTGTCGGTGCGAATGTCTATAATTTGACAATCAAAGGTAGTTTGTTTGAAAATAAAGTCAATGTGAACACCAACGGTTGGGTGTATAGCATCAATTCAAACATCAACTACCAAATTGCGAAAACGATGAGCGCACAGTTCAATATGTCGTATTTATCGAAACGCAAAACCGCACAGGGTGAAGACTCCCGCTTCTATTTGCCCAATTTAGCCTTGAAAAAGACCTTTTTAAACAACAAATTAAGCTCTACTTTGCAATGGCAGAACATGGCTTTTGGCAATAAAAATGTGAATCAACAACGCATAACGACCTTTGGTACAAACTTTTATACTACAACCAACTATATTTTAGAAACCAATATCTTTATGTTGAACCTGTCTTACAGCTTCAATCAATCGGATAAAAAATCGAAATTGCCAGCGAGTGAGTTTGGGGAGAAAGAGTATTGATGTAACGCTAACTTCCAGTTGGCGCAAAAACGTAGTGGTAAACAGATTTACTAAATTTTTAAAATTTAGTAAATCTAACTCATTATTTTCGTTTAAATTTGTCTAAAATATCAAATCAAATATAGGATAACGCATAAAAAACTTAAAAAAATGACAACTACGATAAAACTGCCTTTACGTTCTCTAAATGTCGAAAAGGTTAGGGATTTACAAGAAAAATATCCAGAAGCGGAAGTCAGTGTTGACCTCAACCATGACAAACATGTGGCATCATTGAGTGAGTCAGGTTTTTGGCACATCATCAGTCTTTTAGATTGGACAAAAGCGGACGACGATGCGGCGGTTCTTGAACCTGCTTTGCGGTTTCTTACTGAGGGGTCGGTTCGGCATATTTTTGATTTTGCGGATATACTTTCTGAAAAATTGTTTGCACTTGATGGACGTAACTACGCACAACATATAGGTAAAGCCGCTTGGACACCCGACAAGTATTTTTCTGTTGATAATTTCCTTTACGCTCGTGCTTGTGTCGTGGCAAATGGCGAGCAAGTATTCAATCAAGTGTAGCATAATCCTTCTGAAATGCCCAAAGACATTACTTTTGAAGCCTTGATATATTTGCCTTCCGATGCTTATGAGTTGAAAATGGGTAAACCGTATCATTATTCTCCTGCCTTTTCTATCGAAACATACAGCAATAAAGACCATTGGGAAAACTAAATCAAATCCTTTAATATTGACAACTATCGCTTAGAATTTGGGCGAAATCCACGTGGGAATTTGTAAAGGTTCTATACTTAGGGGTACGCTTATGCGCCTTAAATTTTCACTACTATGAGAATTTGAAACGCTTATGTCCCTTAAATTTTCGCTACTATTCGATTTTGAAACGCTTATATGTCTTGAATTCTACCCAACAGTCAAAATTAAAAAAATACTGAGGGGGTGTAAATCATCACCAAATCCCTATCTTCGTCAGTATTTCATGCTTATAAATCAATCCAATTTTAAATGAAAAAATTACTCTTTTTATGTTTGCTTTTGGGCAATATCGCAACGGCACAAGCACAGCCCACAACAACACTTCCGCCGACTGCGGCAGCAAAAGATGAAAAAGCATCGCTTTTGACGATTCCTTTTAATCCTGATAATCAAGTGGTTACGGAACATACGACAACGATTAAAGGTCAAAAAGTGCCTTTTGTGGCAACCACGGGCACTATGCCCGTTTGGGACGAAGACGGTAAAGCGATTGCGGGTTTGTTTTACACCTATTACGAACGTTCAGATGTCAAAGACCGTGCGGCGCGTCCTTTGGTCATTTCGTTCAATGGTGGTCCCGGTTCGGCTTCGGTTTGGATGCATATTGCTTACACAGGACCGCATTTGTTGAATATTGACGATGAAGGTTATCCTGTGCAACCGTATGGCATCAAGGAAAATCCGTATTCCATTTTGGACGTGGCGGACATTGTGTTTGTCAACCCTGTAAACACAGGTTATTCACGTGCGACGATTAAGGAAGGTGTTGCCGCAAAGTTTTTTGGTGTCAATGCCGACATCAAGTATTTAGCCGATTGGATTGGCACATTTGTCACACGGACAAATCGTTGGGCTTCGCCTAAATATTTGATTGGTGAAAGTTATGGCACAACGCGGGTTTCAGGTCTCGCTTTGGCTTTGCAAAACAACCAATGGATGTATCTGAATGGTGTCGTTTTGGTCTCGCCGACTGATTTGGGCATCGAGCGCGGCGTAGCTTCCGATGCGGCTTTGTCTTTACCGTATTTTGCGGCGACAGCTTGGTATCACAAAATGTTGCCCGATGATTTGCAGAAAAAAGACTTGACGGATATGTTGCCCGAAGTCGAAAAATTTACCATTGACGAACTGTTGCCCGCTATCAGCAGAGGTGGCTTTTTGGAAGATGCGAAACGCAAAGAAATAGCGGCTAAAATGGCACGTTATTCAGGACTTTCTGAAAAAGCCATTTTGCAAAATAACCTACAAGTGTCCACCGATTTTTTCTGGAAAGAACTGCTGCGCGACAAAGGTTTTACAGTGGGGCGTTTAGACTCTCGTTATAGAGGCATAGACCGTCAAGATGCGGGTATGCGACCCGATTTTAACTCTGAATTGACATCGTGGCTGCATTCTTTTACGCCAGCGATTAATATTTATCTTCGAAATTATCTCAATTACAAGACAGACCTCAAATACAATATGTTTGGCTCCGTCAGTCCGTGGGATAGGACGAATGATAAGACGGCTGAAAACCTGCGTCAAGCGATGGCGCAAAACCCCTTTTTACACGTCATGGTTCAGTCGGGCTATTACGACGGTGCTTGCGACTATTTCAATGCCAAATACAACCTCTGGCAAATGGACCCTGGCGGCAAATTGAAAGACCGCATGTCGTGGAAAGGCTATCGCAGTGGTCACATGATGTATCTCCGCAAAGAAGATTTGCAAACAAGCAATGAGGACATTCGGCAGTTTATTAAGGCATCGTTGCCAAAGGCTGGTGAGGCGGCGCGGCATTGATGAGAGTTTATGTGAGGCTGTTTCAAAAGGCACGGGTACTAACTTTTTTAGTGTTCAGTGGTTGCCGTAGGTATAGTAGACAGAAATTCAATTGGTTTTCTATCCTCCCCCCTCAGTATTCCCCATAAAAAAAGCCCGATTTCCTGAGAAATCGGGCAACATCCTTTAAAAAAATCTCTAAGTTGAAACACCACTTAAATTACAATTTTACATGCACGAATTGGAGGATGTTTATTGTTTAACCAATTTAGTGTTGTATGTTCCTTGTTCTGACTTGATTTGTATCATGTATGTACCTTGTATAAGATGATTAATCTTCACTTCTTGATTGCCTAATTCAGTCAACGAAACCGATAGGCACAATCTGCCTGTTATATCGTAAATGTACATGTTGCCTTTGCTGTCCAAATCCTTTACCGTAATGATATCGTTTGCAGGATTTGGTGTAATGATGATTTGACCTGTTTTGGCACATTCGTTTTGTACGCTGGCGACTTTACTATACTGTATGGTATTGTTTAAATCCACCATTTTTAGTCTGTAATACCTTGTATTGTTTTTTGTCCCTTTTAACTCTGCGATTTGTTCATACTTTGAATTGGCTCCTTTGTTTTTCTGAATATTGCCAACTGCTGTAAAAGTTTTGCTGTCTGAACTTTGTTCCAATTGATAATAATCAAAATTGGTTTCCTCTGCTGATGTCCACATGAGTTTTGCATCACAATTGCCATATTTAAAGGCTTCGAAAGAGACCAAACCGACAGGTAAAACTACTGTTGTATAAGTATAAGCATTCGTATTGTCATCATTCAAGTTGCTGTTTACAGGACCGGGAGCAACGACATTGACATTTGCACCAATTGTCGGATTAGAAGGTGCAGAAGCTGCCAAAACATTCAGATTTCTAATTTTAAAAGTATTAGCTGCAAACGGAGCGAAGTTGCCGTTTAATGTTGCCGTTAATACTTTCGTTGAAGCTTCATAACTCCATGTGAAAGGTGTGCCACTTCCCGTTTGTTCAATATCTGTATTCACATTAAAGTTGCTGCCTGTAAAATCCAGTTGCGATAACGAGATTGTGACTGTTACAGCTGCACTGGTGGTTGCTGACCCATCATTATTCAATTGAAACTGGAAGGTTGCTGTGCCATTCGGATAAACAACTGGAGCCGGCGTGACTGTCGCACCTAATACATTTGGGTTTGGCGCTGCAAAACAGGGTACAGAGAGTAAAAGGCTCATGAATCCAGATAAAATATATTTTAACGTACTTTTTTTCATTATTTATTATTTTAAATTTTCTTGAAAATTATTTTTTAAAAAATCTGTCAACATCGGCTGTGCTTAGAAACTGTTCGCCTGTCTGATAAAAAACGGGCCAAAACAGTTTCTAAACCATCAACCATGCTACGCTTTTAGAAGGTGTACACTAAAACACTTTGGTTTTGATTGTCTCCACTATTATCGGTGCTTTCGCCACCACTGTTGTCAAGCAAAATAACTTTTACAAGCGTTGACCCTTTTTGATTATTGGGGTTGAAGGTGCTTGTCAAACCAAATTTTGATAAACTATTGGCAGCAATAACACTATTTGAAGAGAGAATATAAAAACCTGGATTCGATGTGCCATCAAATGTCCAAAGGGTATTTTGAACAGCCACGCCAGAAACCGTTGTGGCAGTTGGATTAAAACTTAAAGCATACTTCGCATCTTTTGGAATATAAGCCGTGACTGTACCACTTGTCGGATTATTATTGAACTCATAAACCGAAACCACAACACCTATGGATTGCGTACCGACTAAAGAAGCGGGCAGC
This sequence comes from Saprospiraceae bacterium, assembly GCA_043772905.1. Classification (GTDB taxonomy): domain Bacteria; phylum Bacteroidota; class Bacteroidia; order Chitinophagales; family Saprospiraceae; genus JAAFJT01. Next base: position 9,505 of record JAYVFS010000209.1, read on the forward strand.
ACTGAAATTGTAGGCGAAAGATTAGGTAACGGCGGTGGGAAACCGATGGCAAAGCTTGAAAAACCTGTTGCAAACGATGCTTTGAAAGTGCCGCCACCCGTTACGGCTGCATAAGTTGCAGATGTAAAAGTTGTATTAGATGAATTGGCGCCCGTATATGCTGTACTGTTGATTTTATAGAGATAGAATTCTGTTCTCGTTTTTCCTGTGGCTTCTTCCAGCTTACGAATTTCATGTTCCGTAAAGTACAAGGTGATTTCGTAAGCCCCTGTTGCGTTGTTTGTCGTAGGCGTTACTTTAATCACTTTACCCGCTACTTTATGGTCGCCGCCATCAGTGTACAAAACAAAAGGCGTAGAACCTGATTTTTCTACTTTAACTTCTGTGCAACCATAATCGAAAGCAGCCGTGCTTTTAATAACTGCCATAATGTTGTTGTCTTCGTATGAGTAGAAATAGTTGGTCACATTCGCATCTGCTGTTACTCGTTCTGATTTACTTGTATTGGACATAGAATCTATGCTGATGCCATTTCCTGACAATACGAAGTTGTCAATGGCAATACTTGCGGATGTCCCTGCATTAGAATCATTGTACCAAAGGATGCCTAAGTAAAATGTTTTGCCATTAAGACTTTGAGGCAGGACAGTCGTGAAATTAGTCTCTGTCAGCGTTGCATACATTGGTTCAGAGTTGAATTGCTCAAAGTTCACACCGTCATAAGAATAAACAAGTTGGGCATAGTCGCAGGCAGGACTACAAGCTGCTTCGCCTCCAGCTTGAAAATTGAAACCAACAGTCAGATTGCTCAAGCCCGTTGCCACGATTTGTGGTGAACGCAAGTACATTTGGGCTGAAGTGTTTTGGTCATAAGCTGCTTCGCCGGGTAATGCCACAGGTGCTGTTTGTTCAATGATGACCCTTTTTGTTGAATAAGATATAGCTGTGACCGCAGCGCCATCGGTTCTGACTGCCCACTGAATATTAGTTGGTGATATTTTGTTAACCATTATCCAACCACTTCCAGAAGAAGGAAGCCCCCCCTCAGTAAAACCTTCAAAATTTTCATTCAAAAGGGTATTTGTGCCACCAATACTTGGAACTGCATCGTTTTCTAAAACATTGATAGTAATGACTTTATTGAGAGAAGACAGCGCTGATGTAGCCGTAAATTCTATTGTTTCATTGCCTTCGACAACCGCATCGTCGTATATGTTTATGAAAATAGATTTAACGCCAGTTTCACCTGCATTGAAAGTAATGGTATTACCTGTATTAAATGCCCATTCATTATCACTAAGCGAACCTGCTGATTTTGTGAAAGTAATTGTTGTTGTTGAAACCTGCGCAACTGTTAAGTTTGAAGTAAGTTCTACTTGGTTAAATCTTGGACAAGTATTGGTTGAAACACCTTCCGATATATTGGTTTGCAAAGCATAAGCATCCAAAGTAGGTGCAGAACAACCCAAATATCTTGCGCCGACATTGATGGCAAAGAAAGCATCGGTAACGCTTTTCTCTTCTTGGGAACAAGCACCATACAACAACCTTGCTGCATTAATAGCCGCTACGCGGGCATTTGCATAAGTTGAATTAGGTGTCAAATTCAGCTCCATCAGGTAGGTAATTGCTTCTGCTTTTGCGAAACCCAATCCGATAAATTCACCTGCTGGAATGGGCGTACCTGCCCCAGCATAAATATTACCTAAGTTTTCGGTTAAAGCCGTTGTGCCATTGTCCGCTTTACCATCATCGGTATAGCCAGGTGCACCTGTAGTCGCTAATGGACCATTGACAAGTAGGTAGAAGTATTTATTTAAAACGCCACTATTCGTATGCACACCGCATTGGTCATTGGCTAAACTTGGCGGGCTACAAAGCGGGTTTTGCCAATAACGTCCGCCATAAGTATCAGGGTCCGTTTTTGCTTTTGGGTTGTCCATACGTCTTAGACCAATATTATCACTTGCAATCTGTTCGCCTATTTGGAAAGGATAATAGGATATTCCAAAGCCTAAGGTAACGGAAGTATAATTTTCAATACAAGCCGCCCAAATATCACTCAAAGCTTCGTTCATAGCACCCGATTCGCCTTGGTAAACGAGGTCAGATGTAAAAGAACACACGCCATGCCCAATTTCATGTCCACAAACATCAAGGGAAGTCAATGGTCTGAAACCGTTGTTTGCGGATGTACCACTGCCGTCGCCATAAGTCATAACACTGCCATTCCAGAACGCATTGTCATAAGCGGGACCATAGTGGGTATAACTTTTGATTGCACTGTTTTTGTTATCAAAACTCAAACGGTTATGAATGATTTTCCAATAATCATAAACCATTTCTGCGCCCCAATGTGCATCTATGGCATAATCATCATTGGTACCTTCATCTGCGCCAACAGAACCATTGCTTGTCGCACCTCTCATAAGGTCTTCATGTGTGTTAGCAGCCGTCTCATTTATCCAATTGTTGTCTAAATCAACAAAAGCAAGTGCGTTTTCATGCAAACCGGGTAATGAAATAGGAGCACCGCCTGCGCCATTCATATCATAAGTTTCGATACCCAGACCTCTTGTATCATCTTTTAAGATATAAACTGTGGTGTTTAGTACCGTTGTACGTGGGTCTTCACCGCTATAAGTCAATTGGGCTGATGTATTGTTAGGGTCGTTTGTCCCTAGTAAACCCACGCCTAACTGCGTCGTGTGAATATTACGTGTTCCAGCATAACGCGTTTGAGCAGTGCCCAACACAGAAGAAAGCGTAACGGCAGGTGATTCAGCCGTTTTAGGCATTGGAAGCCTTGCCGCTTTAATAGGTTCAGAGTTCTGCAAATCTGTTTTAGCTTTAGCCGCTTGTGCACTGGCATTTATCTTATCGGCATGTTTGATAATGGCATCTGTCAAGAGTATTTTGCCATTTACAGCATCTACATAAATAAAATTGCGGCTTAAAGGTTGAGTGGCATAGACATCGAACTTCCAAGCAAGACGCGGTTGGTGGCTGCCGTAGATGTCCCTTGCATAAACAAGTAATCCTTTAGGTTTTTTTGCTTCAGTCAACTGACTCAATCGTGAAACCATAGCAGGATTGTCTTTGAAAGTCGCTTTGTCTTTTTCAATAGATTGCCATGAATATTCTTCAGCATTGACAAAACCCAGAGCCATATCTAAGGCAGCCGTTTCTGTAAATGATGGACTATTAACAACATTAGAAAAATCAAAAACCTCAGACGAGATTGAATGGATTTTACCATTCTTTAGGTTCACATTGACAGCAGAATGTTCTACCGTAACACTGTTAAAAACCTGCTTGTACTTGGCAACAGAAATACCATCTTTAAGCTCTGTCGTTGCGACGGGAATCAAATGGTTCGTTGCTTTTTCAAACTGAAAAAGGTCGCTAATTAATGCTTCTGCATTGTTAGCATTGGGTAAATTTGTGTTTTTAAATTGGATAAAGGATGGAGTGCCTAATGATTTGCTCATCTCAAAATACTCAATTGTAGTATTCTGTCTTAACGCACTTTCAAGCTGATTTGCAAGCTTTTGTGCAAAACAAGAAACGGAGACAAAACAAATAAAGGCAAAAGTGGCTAATTGTTTCATGTAAAAAGATGTTTGATTTTGATGAAATAAGTAAGAAATTATGTTGTGTATGTTAATATTCGATTCACAGGCATAAATTGGACATACTTGATATGTTCAAAAAGGGCAAAGGAATGTTTGAGCATTTTAGGTTGTACCCAAATGCTTTTTCTTAATTCATCCCATTTTTGACTTTCAAGTCTTTGTTTAGAATGTTATAAGTGTTGTTAAAAACTTTCAAAAACCGATTCCGACCCTTCAAATACTGAGTGGGTGATGATACTGGGCATCATCATCAATATTTGATTGGAATGAATTCGATTTAAGGACACTAAGAGATGTTCTGTTGCACTTTTTTCAAACTTTTGAATCAGTTTTGAAAACTTAGTGAAATGCCAACTCAAAGTTGCCATTTGGAACTATAACTGGAATGTCCACAATTAGATCATTCGTCTTAATCCTAAAATTTTAAATTGAATAATTGTGTGTTGTGGTATGAGAAAATTGAAAAGGAAAAAAGTAGTGTGGTATTTCTATTCATTTTGTTTATTTTTAATGAAAGGACAAAATATAGTTTGGTTGTATTTGTTAGAATTTATTGGTTTTTAGCTTCACCAAACTCTCTAGGGAATGCAGATTTTGGGTGACTTATTATATTCATGAATGTTGTTTGTTAATGTGAACTATCTTAAATATTACTAAAATAATGCCATCAGATTTGGGTTTGAATTGTAGAATCAATTCCCCAATGTGAGAAAATTTTGCGCTATAAAACCCCACTTTGTATATGTTGTGTTATTTGTGTTTTTGACACTTTATTGTTCTGAAATCAAGAACATTTTACGTTGAAACATTAAAGCGTATCTTATTCGTTTTCAATACTTTAAAGTGTCTTTATGACAGTTTTTAGCTTTGTTTTATATTTATCATTTACACTTAAATTTTAATCAAATGGATCTTAAAATAAACCATCTAAAAAAGGTTGATGTCAGCATTTATTGTTGTTTCCCCCCCCTCAGTATTTTCCATAAAAAAAGCCCGATTTCCTAAGAAATCGAGCCATATCCTTTACAAATATTTTTAAGTAATGGTGATATCCACCATTAAAATATTCACCATTATTCTTCTCCCTCCATGTGCCACTTTTCAGGTGAGCGCCAAAGCCCTGAGAGCAATAATTGACGCATAAAGAGATATTCTTTCGGCAAATTATCATACATGCGTTCAAACAGTTCTTGATGTCCCAGCAATTCCGTTTTCCATTCTTCACGGTCAACAGACATGATTTCATCAAATTGCTCTTGGGAGAAATCACTGCCCGTCCAGTCCATATTTTCGTAACGCGGCATCCATCCAATCGGACTTTCAACCGACCCAACGCGACCCCGAACACGGTCAATGATCCATTTCAAAACCCGCATATTGTCGCTAAAGCCTGGCCACAAGAAATTGCCGTCGTCGTCCTTTCTAAACCAATTGACCCCAAAGATTCGGGGCGGACTTTGCAAGCCACGACCTAATTGTAGCCAATGATTGAAGTAATCTGCCATGTGGTAACCGCAAAAAGGCAGCATCGCAAACGGGTCACGGCGTACTTTTCCTTGCTCCCCAAACGCCGCAGCCGTTGTCTCTGAACCCATAGTTGAAGCCATATAAACCCCATAGTTCCAGTTAAAAGCTTGATAAACTAAAGGGACAGTTGTACTCCGACGACCACCAAAAATGAACGCACGAATACGTACACCTTCTGGTTTTTCCCAATTTGGGTCAATCACAGGATTTTGATACGCAGGTGTCGTGAAACGAGAGTTGGCATGAGCCGCAGGTTTGCCGCTTTTAGGGTCATAAGGTTTGCCCGTCCAGTCCGTCATACCTTCAGGCACTTCTTTTGTCAAGCCTTCCCACCACACATCGCCATCAGTCGTGAGGGCAACATTAGTAAAAATGGTATTTTTACTAATCGTCAATATCGCATTCGGGTTTGTTTTCATATTTGTACCCGGTGCCACACCAAAATAACCTGCTTCGGGATTGATGGCGAACAACCGACCATCCGCACGAGGTTTTATCCAAGCAATATCGTCGCCCACAGTCGTTATTTTCCAACCATCAAACTCTTTGGGCGGAATCAACATAGAGAAATTCGTTTTGCCACAAGCACTCGGGAAAGCTGCACCGATATAGGTTTTTTCACCTTGCGGACTTTCTGCACCCAAAATGAGCATGTGTTCAGCCAACCAACCTTCTTCACGCGCCATCGTTGAAGCAATACGCAAAGCGAAACATTTTTTGCCCAAAAGCGCATTTCCACCATAGCCAGAACCATAAGAAACAATCGAACGTTTTTCAGGATAATGCACAATGTATTTTACTGAGGGGTTACAAGGCCAGCTAACATCCGCTTGTCCTTCTGCCAAAGGCGCACCTAAAGTGTGCATACATTTGACAAACTCGCCGTTTTTGCCTAAAACCTCTAAAGCCTTGTCGCCCATACGTGTCATAATTTTCATATTGGTGACAACATATTCAGAATCAGTGATTTGTACGCCAATTTGTGCCAAAGGCGAACCGATGGGACCCATACTAAACGGAATGACATACATCGTCCGACCTTTCATACAGCCCTCTAAAAGTGGTTGCAACGTTTTTTTCATTTCTTTGGGAGCAACCCAGTTGTTTGTCGGTCCCGCATCTTCTTTCCGACGGCTACATATATATGTGCGGTCTTCCACGCGCGCCACATCGCTTGGGTCAGAGAAGCAGGCATAAGAATTGGGTCTTTTTTCAGGATTTAAGCGGATATATGTGCCTTTATCCACAAGTAACTGGCAAAGAGTGTCGTATTCTGCATCAGAACCGTCGCACCAATGAATAGAATCGGGTGTACATAAGTCAGTCATTTCATTGACCCATTGAATCAACTCTTTGTGTTTGACATGAGTCGGAAAATTCTTTTTCATAAGTTTTATTTGAATTAAGTTAATGAATAGCCCTTAGTCATTGAAAGAAGTATCCTTTAGAATAAGGGATAAATCATTCAATGACCAATGACTATTGTGTTAAAAAAAATTAGGCTGGCTGCGCTAAAGAAGAATAAAAAAAAGTGTGGTTTTATTTAGTTAGGAAAATGTAGCTCAAAGGCTATAAGTTCTTGATGCAAAGGTAAAACTCTTTGACGAAATAAAAAATGGTGAGTGGATTTTGTTAAAGTATATTTTTATGACTTTAAACTTGCTGTATTTTGTACATTAAGTATTAAGTATTTGATTATCAATATGTTAAGATGAAATACCGAGGGGATGTATTTTTTTAATATGAAGTAGATTTTGACATTATTTTGAGGTAAACAAAATTTAATTTCGTTTAAGTTTTAAACTAAGTAAAATTATAAATTAAAATAAACGCTTCTTTAGGTATTGTTTTGAATGACAAAAACGAAACTTTTAAGCAATATCCAACAGCAATAATTCGATGACAATTTTATGACAAAGGTTAAATTTGAGGTTAATCCATTAACAGTTTCAGATAAGTCTGGTTAGATAACCTTAATTTTGTATTAAGTGTTTATCAAAAATTCAAAAACAAATAAAAAACGAATCCAATGAGAATCCTATTAGCAGAAGACGAAGAAAATATCCGCGATATAGTTAAACTCAACCTCGAACTTGAAAACTACGAAGTTGTTGAGACCGACAATGGCAAAGAAGCCGTACACTTGTTTCATGAACAACATTTCGACCTCATTATCCTCGATGTGATGATGCCTGAAATGAATGGTTTTGAAGTTTGTGAGCAAATTAGGCTCTCAAACACTAGCGTTCCCGTCATTTTTTTGACGGCCAAAGACACGTCACAAGACCGCATTATGGGCTTAAAAAAGGGTGCAGATGATTACCTAACAAAGCCTTTTACCCTTGAAGAATTGTTGTTACGCATACAAAACCTTTTAAAACGGAGCAATCGGCAAGCCCATGACGAATCAGAAGTATTTTCGTTTGGCAATAATAAAGTCAATTTTGCCACTTTTGAAGCCGTTGGCAATCAAGGTGCCTTCAACATGACTAAAAAAGAAGCCATGTTGTTGAAACTGTTGGTTGAGCGCAAAAATGAAGTCGTTTCCCGCAATCAAATTTTGCAATTCGTGTGGGGTTATGATGTCTTTCCAACGACTAGAACCATTGACAATTTTATCCTGTCTTTCCGAAAATATTTTGAACAAGACCCTGCCAATCCGCGCTTTTTTCTATCCATTCGAGGTGTAGGCTACAAGTTTGCCCTAAATTGACCCTATTTTTTTTGTCATTATGAACGAAGTGAAAGAATCTGAATAGTATTACATTTAGATTCTTTCACTTCGTTCATAATGACAAAAAAAAACGAATGTGCTAAATAGTGACAAAAAATACCTTTAAAACCTGCGCGCTGCCTAACTTTGCCGCACAGGTTTTTTTTATTCGCAAAATTCATCATTCATCATTTATCATTCATCATTAGTTAAATGGCTTTTAAAATTTATACTAAAACAGGCGATTCAGGTGAAACATCACTTTTCGGTGGCGCACGCGTGCCTAAAAGTCATTTGCGCGTAGAGGCGTATGGGACTGTTGATGAACTCAATTCATATATCGGTTTGCTCGGCGACCTGATCGAGACCCCTCAGTATAAAGCCGTTTTGAAGGAAGTTCAAGACCGTTTATTCACCATTGGTTCTGTCCTTGCGAGCGACCCGTCAAAGAACATGATGGTTCCTGATTTGAAAATAGAAGATATACAATTGCTTGAAAATGAAATAGATACGATGGAATTGGCGTTACCTCCTTTGAAGAATTTCATCTTGCCAGGTGGTCATCAAACGGTTTCTTTTTGCAATATTGCACGTACTGTTTGCCGTCGAGCGGAACGTCTAGCCGTTGCATTGGACAGTATTGAAAAAATTGCCCCCCTCAGTATAAAGTACCTCAATCGGCTCTCCGACTACCTTTTTGTATTGGGTCGGAAAGTTGGAAAAGATTTAGGCGCAACCGAAGTGATTTGGAAGCCGCGTGTTTAATTTTGAATAAAAATAAAAAATAAGTGATAGGAAAATTAATATCGATAGGTTATACAAAAAAACCTCATGGCTTGAAAGGCGAAATCAAGTTGCAAGTAACAGAGCGTTATCTTGAAGACTTGATGAATACAGAAGTGGTCATTCTTCAAATCAAGGGCAAACCAACGCCTTTTTTTGTGGACGACATACGTGTAGGCAACATGACGATTGGCAAATTTGAGGATATAGACAATCCAGAAAGCGCATTATATATTGCTAATAAAGAACTTTTCTTGCGAGAAGAAGACATTATTCCTGATGATTTCCGTGAATTTGAGGTGGAAAATGATGGTTTGGAATACGAAAAATGCATCGGTTACACCCTTTATGATGGCGACAAAGAAATAGGCAGTATCATAGATATTTTGGAATTTCCACAACAAGAAATGGCGGTTATTGAGATGGGAGACCGTGAAGTTCTGATTCCTTTAAATGCGGCTTTTGTCATTAAACGCGATGACGAAGGACAGAAAATAATGATGGAACTGCCCGAAGGATTGCTTGATTTGGAATAATACTTAAAAGTCAATTTGTTTTATAATATATAATTTTATAAGTCAAATTTTTGTGATTTAAATATTTTTATAAGTCAAAATATTTTTATAGAATATTTTTATAAGTCAAATTAAAATAACAAATCATGAAAAAATTAGTCGTTTTGACAGGTGCAGGTATCAGTGCTGAAAGTGGCATAAAAACCTTCCGTGATGCCGATGGTTTGTGGGAAAATCATGATATTCAAGAAGTCGCAACGCCAGAAGGCTTTCGTAAAAACCCCGCCTTAGTGTTGAAATTTTACAACGACCGCCGCCGTCAACTCTTCGATGTCGAACCCAATGCAGGGCATATTGCTTTGGTTGAATTAGAAAAACAATATAAAGTCACCGTTATCACTCAAAATGTGGACGATTTACATGAGCGTGCGGGTAGTACACACGTTATTCACTTACATGGTGAACTCCGAAAATCGCGCTCGTCTGCCAATCCTGATTTTATTTATGACTGTCAAGTAGATATAAATTTGGGTGATGAAGCAGAAGACGGTTCGCAATTGCGCCCACACATTGTTTGGTTTGGCGAAGCTGTGCCGATGATTCAAGATGCTGCGGAAGCCGTTTCCGAAGCCAAAATTGTCATCGTTGTCGGCAGTTCGATGCAGGTTTATCCTGCGGCAGGTTTGGTCAGTTTTGCGCATGGCAAGGCGGACATTTTCTATGTTGACCCGCAGCCCGCCCTCAATTATGAATTGAATCAACGTAAAAACTTAACTGTCATAGCTGAACCCGCGACAACAGGCGTGCGAAAAGTGGTGGACAAATTGCTGAAAGATTGAACTACATTTGCGGCATGAATGCAGGTAAAAAAGAAAACATTTATTTCAAAAACTTAGATGGGTTGCGTTTTTTGGCGGCGTTTGCCGTCATCATTGGGCATTGTCAATCTATCCTTTACAAAGGAGAAGATAAGTTAGGGAATGTGATAGGAATCCGTGCTTATTCGCCTTTTGCCAACAAATTGGGCAGTTTTGGGGTGGATTTTTTCTTTGTTTTAAGTGGTTTTCTCATCAGTTTTTTGTTGATGAAAGAAATTGAAGCGACGCAAACGGTCAAAGTACGCCATTTTTATATGCGTCGTTTTCTTCGGATTTGGCCTCTTTATTTTGCTGTCGGCATCACCTATATTATATGTGGCACAACTTTCAGTCAATTTTTTGGTGGTTGGTTAGGTTATCCGCCACTTGAACAATCACAGGGACAATTGCTTGAGAATTTGTTGTATTTAGGTACTTTTAGTATCAATTTCCAAACGCTTTTGCAGCAAGGCAACCAATTTCAAGTCGGTCATTTTTGGTCTTTAGCAGTCGAGGAGCAGTTTTATTTGTTGTGGGCACCCGTTTTTTGGATTTTTAGAAAACGATTATTGCCCATCATTCTTTTTTTTATTGCTATTGGTTTGCTCCTCAATTTGCCGCCAAATACTTGGTTTACAGAATATCACAGTTTTCAATACAACTTTACAGCCAATCGGTTTTTGCAATTTGGTACGGGTGCACTGTTTGCGTGGTTGCTGTATCATGGTTATATGACCCCTCAGTATGCTTTGTCAAAAAAGTTGAGTTGGGTACTTCAGGTTTCTATTTTGCTGCCGATGTTGATGTTTTTAATGGGCGACCACTACTATCCTGAAAATCATAAAGAAGGGAATGAACAGATTGCCAACACATTAATATCAGTGGGTATCATTGCGTCCGCTATTGCGCCACAATCCGTTTTTAATTTTGAGTTCAGTTTGTTGAAATATTTGGGCAAAATTTCGTTTGGCATTTATGTGTATCATATTTTTGCGGTGCGGGTTGTGGAGTATGTTTTGATGCAAGGCTCGGGCTCTCCGTTGATTGAACGGAATCCGATGTTTCATTTTTTATTCCCTTTTTGGGCGACATTGTTTTCCATTTTATTATCGGCGGTGTCGTATGAATTTTTAGAAAAACCTTTTTTGAAATTAAAAAGTAAATTTAAGTGAGAATATTTTTAGTAGGCTTTATGGGCAGTGGCAAGAGCTTTATCGGACGACCGTTGGCTGCCAAATTAGGTTTCCAATTTGTGGATGTGGACAATATCATCGAAAATACTGAGGGGGTAACAATTGCCCAAATATTTGAAAACCAAGGAGAAATATATTTTCGCCAATTAGAAAGTGACATACTGAGGGGGCTTGGCAAATGGGACGATATCGTCATCGCAACGGGTGGGGGAGCGGCTTGTTTTCACAACAATATGAATTGGATGAATGAGCAGGGCGTTACGATTTATCTCAAAGCTACACCCGAATTATTATTGTCACGCCTCAAAAGTGAAACACATAAAAGACCACTTCTTGCGGGTCGGACAGATACAGATTTGTTGGATTTTATTGAAAATAAAATTGCTGAACGCGCCCAATTTTACGAAAAAGCCTCTTTAATAATTGAACAAGTTTCTGACGGTGAAGATATCATTATTGATATTATCAACGCATTATATAACCGCATCTCACAGAATTAGCTTTTGACCGAAAAAATGTCACAAATTTTTAGATTTCTGTAAAAAAGATAGAAAAAGATGTACTAACACTTATTGGTTAGTTTAAAATGTTTTTTATTTTTAACTTTTAATTAAATGATTGTTAATATATTATGAAGTTGATATAATAACTATATTTAAATGTCAAAAAACGTATCTAATCTTTATGCGGTATTTTGATTAGACAGGTGCATAAAATCCTGTTACAAATTTTGCAGAACGGTGTTTGTGTGCTTACCTTTGCATTATCAGAAAAACAAACAGATTATTTTTCATCACTTTTTGACACTATTTTTCAATCGGACAAGACAATTTTAACAAACATACACAGAATAAACGCTTATTACTTTTACTCCCTTTACCCCCCACTCCCCCTTTTTTTTACGAACAATGACTATATTTAAGGACAAAAAAGCTATCAACCTAACAGTAAAACATACCCATAAAATTAAAAAGGCGCGGAAAAGTATTAACTTTGCCGCGCCTTTTTAATTAAAAAAAATTCAAATAAAAAATGGAGCATCACCATTGCGTTATTATTGGTTCAGGACCTGCGGGTTATACGGCAGCAATTTATGCCGCACGAGCAGGTATCAAACCTATTTTGTACACAGGTCAAGAGCCTGGTGGTCAGTTGATGATTACAAACGATGTCGAAAACTATCCAGGTTATTCTGAAGGGATTCATGGTCCCGTCATGATGGAGGATTTTAAAAAACAAGCTGAGCGTTTTGGTACAGATATTCGCTACGAACTTATCTCAAAAGTTGATTTTACGAGTACTCCACACAGCCTTTTTACTGAGGGGGGGGCTGAAATCAAAGCCGATGCAGTGATTATTGCCACAGGCGCGAGTGCCAAATGGTTGGGTTTGGAGTCGGAATTGCGGTTGCAAAACAAAGGCGTTTCTGCCTGTGCCGTTTGCGACGGTTTTTTCTTTCGCAATCAAGAAGTCGCTATTGTTGGCGGCGGCGATACGGCGGCTGAAGAGTCAACTTACTTGGCGAAATTGTGTAAAAAAGTTCACCTCATCGTTCGACGTGACGAAATGCGGGCTTCAAAAATCATGCAAGAACGCGTTCTAAATACACCCAATCTTATTGTTCACTGGAATACGGAAACGGAAGAAGTTCTTGGTGAAGACGAAGTAACAGGTGTGCGCATAAAAAACAACAAAACTGGTGAGGTCACGGAACTACCTGTCACTGGTTTTTTTGTAGCGATAGGACACAAACCGAATACTGACATTTTTAAAGGTTGGTTGACGCTGGATGACACAGGATATATTATCAACAAAGCAGGTACATCTCTTACAAATATCGAAGGCGTTTTTGTCTCTGGTGACGCTGCCGATAAGGTCTATCGTCAAGCGGTAACTGCGGCAGGTATGGGCTGTATGGCAGCTTTGGATGCTGAAAGATGGTTGACGGAAAAAGGGATTGTTTAATTGGTTATTCGTGAATCGTTATTGGTTATTCGTTATTAGTCAATTGTGTTACGAATAACGATTAACCAATAACGATTAACCAATAACGATTAACAAGTAACAAATTATCAAACTATTAAACAATATTAAATGGCTACTAAATTCAGAAGCGGTGTGCTTCATGGTCAAGAAGTGACCGATTTATTCAACTATGCAAATGAGAACAATTTCGCGCTTCCTGCGGTCAATGTGATCAGCAGCAGTACGGTAAATGCGGTTCTTGAAACGGCAAAAGCGGTAAATTCGCCTGTCATTATTCAATTTTCAAATGGTGGCGCATCGTTTAATGCGGGTCAAGGCCTGAGCAACGAGGGGCAAAAAGCCTCTATTCTCGGCGGCATTGCAGGCGCTATGCATGTACACACGATGGCAAAAGCTTATGGCGTTCCTGTCATTTTACATACAGACCATTGTGCAAAAAAACTATTGCCTTGGATTGATGGTTTGTTGACAGCGAGTGAGGAGTTTTTCAAATTACGTGGTTTCCCATTGTATTCGTCTCACATGCTCGATTTGTCAGAAGAGTCAATTGAGGAAAACATGGAAATCTGTGTGCAATACTTTGAGCGCATGGCAAAAATGGGCATGACTCTCGAAATCGAACTCGGTGTAACAGGTGGTGAAGAAGATGGTGTTGACAATACAGATGTTGATTCATCAAAACTTTATACGCAGCCTTCTGAGGTGTTTTATGCTTACCAAAAATTGTCGGCTATTTCACCTAACTTTACTATTGCAGCTGCTTTTGGCAACGTGCATGGTGTTTATAAGCCAGGTAATGTGAAATTGCAACCCGTTATTTTGAAAAATTCACAAGAATTTGTCAAGCAACAATTGAACTTGACTTCAGATTTGCCTATCAATTTCGTTTTCCACGGCGGTAGCGGTTCATCTCGCGAAGAAATCCGTGAAGCGATTGATTACGGTGCTATCAAAATGAACATTGATACAGATATGCAATGGGCCTATTGGGACGGTGTTCGGGCTTATGAAGCGTCAAAACGTGGCTACCTTCAAGGTCAAATTGGCAATCCTGATGGCGAAGACAAGCCAAACAAGAGCAGTTACGACCCACGTAAATGGTTACGTGCAGCAGAAAAATCTTTTGTTGAACGCTTGAAAGAAGCGTTTGAGGATTTGAATTGTATTAACAGACATATATAAATGCAGCGAAGGGGTGATGAAAATCACCCCTTCACTTTTTTCACTAATTGCTCTTTATTCCATTTTTACAATTTGCTTAACTGTTTGCTCCTTACCATTGTTAATCTCTAAAAAATACTCGCCTTTTGCCAAGTTTGGCAAGTTCAAATAGACAGAAGACTGACTGCTTTTTGTTGTGTAAACGACTTTTCCTAACGTATTTATCAATCGCAATGTTAAAGGAAATACTGTATTTTCTTTAACCTCAACCGTTAAGGCTTGAGAAAATGGATTTGGATAAGTATTTACTTGAAATACTGAGGGGGTCTCTTTTATGGCTGTTGTATTGCCGAAACGCCAAACTTTGGTATCATAAGGTTTGTCGTTGCCTGTTTTTGTTATCAGTTTGTTTTCTAAACTTTTGGTTTGGTTTATGGCAAAATATCTGGTGTCGTCTATTGTTTTGTAAATAAAGCCTGTGTCGTTGATGATTTTTGTAGTGTATTGTTTTGCTCGATAGTTGTATTCAGCATAAATGACTTCTATAAGTGAGTCTTTATTGATGATTGAGTCAGTGACGATAGGAAATTCAATATAAGGAAAAATTGTATATGGATAAAAAACAGAATATTGGGGAGTCACAGGTAAATTAATCCTTTTTCTAATAATAATATTACTATCGGACAGAGTCAATATATTAGGTGAGAATTCAACAATAGTTTCTCCATATTTATTCAAGTTGGTTCTACTTGGAAGATAGAATGATTGTTTTGCAATTTCAAAAGAGGGTAGTCTGTACATTCGGAAATAATTATCAGCCGAACTACGCCAAGTTCCAACAAAAAGCTTATCCTTTAAACCATCTTTATGGTCAAGTCGTAAATGCCAGTTTGATTTAATTAATGGTACTCCATTTTCATTAATAATAGCTTGTAGTGCATTTCCTGAAGAATAATAGCTAAAAACAACTTCAACAAGGGAGTCTTTAGAAAATACATTATCATCAGCATCGGTATAGGATTCCTCATCGTAGTCTTGAAGATTGATATTTGTTAAAAACTTTAGGTTGATACCTTTCCAAAAATTATGGTCGGAATTATAAATCTGCATTTTTTCTCTTTCAATATCTTTATAAAAATATTTCTCTCCAGCATACCCAAATTTTTTTCTATATAAACGATGTGCTCGAAAATATATATTATCTAAATTAAGGGTTGGTAAATTATACACATTAGTAATATAATTTTCTAAACCATTTTCATACATAGTAATAAATAACTTTGTCGGTAATCCTTCAATTTCACTAAATGAAATTGAATCAGCAACAGAATTGAAAGTAAAAAGCACACTATCCCGCTCATTCATAATCTTCATTTGCTCGCGTTTTGTCAAGGTATCTTTGAAAAACCAAATCATTTCAAGCAAATCATCTCCATTTACAGTTGTTTGTGTAACAGCTTGTTCACTTTGTAGAAGTCGTACTTGACTGTTCAATACTGAGGGGTATCGAATCGTTTTTACGAGTTGATGTTGTCCAGAAAAGACTTTAATTTCTTTAAGAGAATCGTCTGAATACCAATATTTTTCACCATCAAAAGTCCAATTAACGCGGTGTAAATCGGTTGTGGGATAGGTTTTTTCAAGTATAACTTGACTATGAATACTGAGGGGTATACTTAGGAAAAAGCATAGTTGGAGGATAGATTTCATTTTGTTTGTTTTTAGATGGATAAATTTTGATTACAGGGCAAATGTAGAACATTAATTGTATTTAATTTCGTTTTTTAAAACATAAAGTTTTATAGAATATTATAAACTGACATGATTATATTTGGACAAGTCTGATAGGTAGTTTGTGCGATAATGTCATGTCTAAAACAAAGTGACCGCTTCTTCACTCGTTGAAGAAGCGGTCAAGATATATAAGCCAATTAGTTATGTTACTTTGAAACAAAGAGCTTTAGTTGTACATCACATTAGACTTTTAAAGGGAGTCTGAATGATTGAAATCTATATGTGAAGTATCATCTCCACCCATATCAATATCCCTAAAATAAGCATTATCAACCCACCTTTTCTGTCAAAATGATGCGTTTTCAGCCTTAAATTGTAGGTATAACTATCTCTGCGAAAACATGTCATCTTTTCCCTAAATTCTTTAAGTTTCAAACGCCGAGATATTACAAGGACTATCATGTATGGGTTTTAAATTTTAGCGATTGATGCTATAATTCAAGTGAAATATTCTTGTTTTGACCTGTTTTTTTGAAAATCCAACAAAAGAAATAATCAATAATACATGAATAAACACAGTTTGAAATATTTTATACTGAGGGGGTAATGCTTGTCACAAGAAGCTGGTTTTTATAGATGAAATGAAGGGTAGTTTTATGTGACTTTGTGTATTGTTTTATAAAAGAAAGAGATTTTATTAGAATTGAGTGCCTTTTTTCGCTCTCCACGTCCATTTTTTGGCTTTTTCAAGCAGATAAAAATTCAATTTTTACTAAAAATTAAATTTAAGTAAATTATAGTTGAATATTTTATCCACATACTTAACGACAACTGCCACTTTGGAAAGATTTTTGTCTTGTGTAGAACTTGTTTCCCGTTTTTAAAAGAACGTCTTTTTCTTGTTCAGACAAATATTTGTAAATATTAACATACTCGTAAATGAACCAATTAAACATTTTTAAAAAAATTGCTTTTGGGCTTTTATTATCCCTATCATTTTTGAGTGAAACTTATGCTCAATGTTCGACCTCAAATGAAGTCTCCATTACGGTTGTCAATGATCCAACAATCAGCATTACTGGTGCGGTGACAATTTGTTCGGGCGGTACAGCAACGCTAACAGCAACGCCTGCGGGTGGTACAGGAACTTGTACGATTCAATGGCAGTCAAGTCCAGACGGTAGTACAGGTTGGGCTGATATATCAGGGGCAAACAGTACGACTTATGCGCCTGTCTCATTAACAACGACAACATATTATCGTACTACTTATTCTTGTACGGGTACCGATTGTAATTCTGCGACTTCCAACGTTCAGGCTCTCACCGTCGTTCCAAACATGACAGTTCAAACGCAACCACAACCGATAACGGAGTGTGTGGGCGGAACCAAGTCAATGAGTGTTGTTTTGACAGGCGGTTCGGGAACGGGTACGGTTGCCTACACATGGGAACAAAGTGCTTCTGGTTCAGGTGGTTGGTCAGCTGCACCTGGTGCTACAAATTCAGCGACATACACACCGCCAAGCACAACGGCTGGTACGATGTATTATCGTGTAACGGCAAGTGCGACAGGTAATGGTTGTACTTCTGTAACTTCGAGTAATGCACAGGTGGACATCATACCTGACATGACCGTTCAGACACAACCACAACCCATTACAGAGTGTGTGGGTGGAACAACATCTATGAGTGTTGTTTTGACAAGTGGCACAGGCACAGGAACGATTTCATATACATGGGAGCAAAGCGCCTCTGGTTCAGGTGGTTGGTCTGCTGCATCGGGAGCGACAAATTCAGCGACTTATACACCACCGAGTGCCACAGCAGGTACAATGTACTATCGTGTAACAGCGAGTGCGACAGGTGATGGTTGCGGTTCGGTGACATCGAGCAATGCACAAGTTAATATCATACCAGACATGACAGTTCAAACACAACCACAACCGATTACGGAGTGTGTGGGTGGAACGCTTTCAATGAATGTTATTTTGACAAGTGGCACAGGGACTGGAACGGTTTCTTACACATGGGAACAAAGTACAACAGGTTCAAGTGGATGGAGTGCAGCATCAGGAGCGACAAATTCAGCGACATACACACCGCCAAGTGCGACGGCTGGTACAATGTACTATCGTGTAACAGCAAGTGCGACAGGCGATGGTTGCGGTTCGGTGACTTCAGCTAATGCACAAGTGGATGTCATACCAAACATGACAGTTCAAACGCAACCACAACCGATTACGGAATGTGTGGGTGGAACGCTTTCAATGAATGTTGTTCTGTCAGGCGGCTCTGGAACGGGTACAGTTTCTTACTCATGGGAACAAAGCGCCACAGGTTCAGGCGCTTGGAGTGCTGCATCAGGAGCGACAAATTCAGCAACCTATACACCGCCAAGTGCGACGGCTGGTACAATGTACTATCGTGTAACGGCAAGCGCGACAGGCAATGGTTGTTCTTCAACAACTTCAAATACTGCACAGGTTGACATCATACCAGATATGACGGTTCAAACACAACCACAACCGATAACGGAATGTGTGGGTGGAACGCTTTCAATGAATGTTGTTTTGACAAGTGGCACAGGAACTGGTACGGTTTCTTACACATGGGAACAAAGTACAACAGGTTCAAGTGGATGGAGTGCTGCATCTGGTGCGACAAATTCAGCGACATACACGCCGCCAAGTGCAACGGCTGGTACAATATATTATCGTGTAACAGCAAGTGCAACAGGCGATGGTTGCGGTTCGGTGATTTCTGTTAATGCACAAGTTGACATCATACCAAACTTGACAGTTCAAACACAACCACAACCGATAACAGAGTGTGTGGGTGGCACAACGTCAATGAGTGTTGTTTTGACAGGCGGCTCTGGAACGGGTACGGTTTCCTATACATGGGAACAAAGTGCGACAGGTTCAGGTGGTTGGTCAGCAGCATCAGGAGCGACAAATTCAGCGACTTATACTCCGCCAAGTACGACAGCAGGTACGATGTATTATCATGTAATCGCCAGTGCAACAGGCAACGGTTGTTCTTCAACGACTTCAAACAATGCACAAGTTGACATCATACCAGATATTGTTATCACAGCTCAACCTCAAGATATTACAGAATGTCTTGATGGTACAATTGCCCTTTCTGTTACTACAACGGGTGGTATTGGTACGACTTATACATGGGAACAAAGCGCCACAGGTACAGGCGGTTGGAGTGCAGCTCCAGGTATAACCAACGCTGCAACTTATACGCCGCCAAGTACAGCTGCTGGTACACTTTATTATCGTGTCGTTGTTTCATCTGCGGGTAATGGTTGCGGACCTCAAACATCTACAACAGCTACTGTTGTTGTCGTCGCTAAACCTTCGGTAGCGGTTACAACACCTAATCAAATCGTTTGTATTGGTGCGGTTTTGACTTTGAACGCTACACCTTCGGGCGGTACAGGTACTTGTGGTATTCAATGGCAAGACTCTACGGATGGTGGTTCATCTTGGAATCCAATATCAGGCGCAACAAATAATACATATACAACGGCGCCACTTGGGGCGAATACAAAATATCGCGCAACATTTACTTGCAACGGCAACGGATGTTGTAATTAGTTATAGGTTATTAGGGATTGGTTATTGGGGATTAGTTATTGGTAAATCGAAAACTAATCCCTAATAACCTATAACCAATAACGACTATGAGAAAATATACGCAGTGAGTTTGCCTAAAATAAGCCTCCCATGCTTTAAGCACGCTGAAACAAATAAGCAAATCGTATTCACCATGAATATATTTATACTTTTGAGAAAAACGACACTTTTTACCCTCCTTTTTCTTTCGGTATCGGTGACGATACTGAGGGGGCAAACGGAGTGTTCCATTTCCAATACTGTTGACGTTACTGTTGTTAGTGACCCAACCATCATCATTACTGGTGCAACAACGATTTGCTCTGGCGGTACTGCTACGCTTAATTCAAACATTACGAGTGCAGGTACGGGCACTTGTCATTTCCAATGGCAAGACAGCCCGACTGGTATCGTCTGGAATAACATAACTACTTCAAATTCACCCACTTATACAACACCTACTTTAACCCAAACCACTCATTACAGACTTCTTCGTATCTGCGACGGTATCGGTTGCGATACCGCTTTTTCTAATTCCCAAAACGTTGTAGTCGTTCAAGACCCTTTAATAGCCCTTCAACCCATCTCTATCATCGAATGTCTAGGTGGTAGCTTACCCCTCAGTATAACCGCAACAGGTGGCACGCCGACACTCGATTATCAATGGCAATCAAGCGCAAATGGTACTTCTGGCTGGACAGATATTAGTGGTGCAACATCCGCAACTTATACACCTCTCAGTACAATCGTTGGTACGACATACTACCGCATCATCGTCACGGCAACGGGCAATGGTTGCGGTTCTGACACTTCAGATGTAGTTAATGCCGTCATTGTTGATGACCCTATTGTGGTGATTGTCGCCAATGACTCATTAATATGTATTGGCGAAACAGTCAATTTTAGTTCAACTATCACAGGCGGTACTGGTACAACGCTATATCAATGGCAATCAAGTAACGATAGCCTTGTTTGGGCAGATATTTCAGGTGCAACTAATCCAAATTTAACAACAGCAAGCCTTGCAACAACCACCTATTATAGATTGGTTGTCACCCAAGGCAGTGGTTGCCAAACAGCATCCGAAGGCATAAAAATTACAGTTGACCAATGTAGTGGAGAAATTGGCAACTACGTTTGGGAAGACCTCAACGTCAATGGCATCCAAGAGTTGGGTGAACCCGGTATTGGTGGGGTTGCTGTTGCTTTAGCAGGTTTAACCGTTGACCTCGCAGTTGTTGCAAAGACAACAACGACAGCTGGATCTGGTCTTTATAAGTTTACTGACCTCACACCAGGCGCTTATGTCGTAACATTTACGAAACCAGTCGGTTTTCAAACAACTGTTCCAAATATAGGTAGCATTTTATTAAATTCAGATATCGATTTGATAACTGGAAAAGCCCCCTCAGTAATTTTAGCTCAAAGCGAAGTCAATCCAACGATAGATGCAGGTTATTATCGCCTCTCAACAATTGGCGATTACGCATGGCTCGATTGCAATGAAAACGGCATACAAGACTCTGGCGAACAGCCTTTGGCGGATGTTCCCGTCACATTGTCAGGCAAAGACGGTACAGGTATTGCTGTTAATCGTAATACAACAACCAATGCGGCGGGTTATTACACCTTTAATAATGTCGTTCCGGGTCGTTACGTTGTTGCTTTTGGTTTCCCAAGTTCGCCAACAGGTTTGGCATACACCACAAAAGATATAGGTGGCGACGAAACCCTAGACAGTGATATTGATGGAACAGGCAAAACTGATTCAATTACCATCGTTTCCAATCAAATCAATAACGACATTGACGCAGGTTTTAAAGATGTGACTGCGCCAACTTTCCTCACTTCAGCCCGCGATACAAGTGTTCAATGCGATGGCGCGGGCAATGTAGCTGCCTTAAACGCATGGATAAGTAATCATGGCGGCGCAACTGCTACGGACAATGCCACATTAACATTAACGTGGTCAAACGATTTCACTTTATTAACAGACGAATGTGGACAAACAGGCAGGGTAACAGTCACATTTACAGTGACAGACTCTTGTGGTAAAAGTGCAACAACTTCTGCCACTTTCCGCATTATTGACACCATTCCGCCTACGTTTACCATCAATCCAGTTGATACCACCATAGAATGTAACGGTTTAGGCAATACTGCCGACATTCAAGCATGGCTCAACAATCAAGGCGGTGCTTCCGCAAATGATGTTTGTAGCAATGTTTCATGGACAAATAATTATACGACATTAACAACCACAACATGTGGCACAGTTGGTACTGCAACCGTCACGTTCACAGCGACAGACGATTGTGGAAATTTCACAACCAAAACAGCGACCTTAACAATACGTGATACGCAAAACCCAATTATCACAGGTGTTCCAAACGATACAACAGTCACCTGTTCAGCTGTTCCATTGGCAGCGACCCCCTCAGTATCAGACGTATGTGATGCGTCTATCTCGTTGGTATTCAATGAAGTACGCACAAACGGCAGTTGTACAGGTACATATACTTTAACAAGAAGTTGGACTGCAACAGATGCTTGTGGCAATGTGACAACAAGGACGCAAATATTAAATGTAGAAGACCTTACAGTACCAGTCTTAGTTGGTGTACCATCGAATACGACGGTTGAATGTTCAACCATCCCATCTGCGCCAACGGTTACAGCAACAGATAACTGCGATGTTTCAGTCGACGTTGTGATGAATGAAGTGCGCACAAACGGTTCATGCCCAGACAGTTATGTATTAACGCGGACATGGACAGCGACAGATAATTGCGGCAACACAAGCACATCAA
>JAYVFS010000210.1:0-31957 GCA_043772905.1 Saprospiraceae bacterium
TAGGCTTCTTTACGTTGTTGTCTGTTTAGGTTATTTACATAAACTGTATAGGGATTGTAGGCTTGTGGGTCTTCGCCATAAGCCATGACGCCGCCAAAATTGCCCGAAACGGGGTCAAAAGGTGTAATGCCTGCAATCGCATATTGCATATCAAAACCAGCCGTATTTGTAGGTGCAGGGTCTGTAAATCCTTCTTCTAAGGCATAGAGAAAATTAGACCAGTTGCCGTTAAAGCGAACGCCTGTATTCATATTCGTCCCTAATTTATAGTCGAAATTGAAGCGGGCATTGTATTGCTCATAGTCATTATTAATTTGTAGTCCTTGCTCTTTTTTTGTCCCAACAGAAACAAAAAAGTTGGATTTGTCACCGCCACCAGATGCCGAGAGGTTATAATTCTGTAAAGCCCCTTCGCGCTGAATAATATCCCACCAATCCGTATTCGGATATCGCAACGGGTCGATCATGCCCAACGCCATCCATTGGTCAATTGTACCGTATTTATACAGATAATTGCTCGCCAATGTATTGGTAGCAGCCCTCCGTTGTTCCAAAGTTAGGGCAACAGGATAGTTTGCTAAAAAATCAAAACTCTTTGTCGGCAATTCTATAGCCATATTACTTGTAAAATTAAGAGACGTTTTTTTCATCCCTTTACCCGACTTAGTGGTAATCAAGATGACACCATTCGCAGCCCTTGAACCATAAACAGATGATGAAGTCGCATCTTTAAGAACAGATACCGTTTCAATATCATTGACATTGATTCTATTGATGTCAATATCGGGCATACCATCCACAACAATCAAAGGACTGCTGTTATTAGCTGTACCCAATCCACGTATCAATAAGGCAGCACCGTTTCTGCCTGCCATACCAGACGCTTGAACAGCCGATAGACCTGGCACTAATCCACTCAAACCAGATGAAATATTAGGCAGCGCACGACCAACCATTTTTTCATCCACATTGACTGTACCAACAGACCCGACCAAGTTCACTTTTTTCTGGCTACCATATCCTATGACGACGACTTCATTTAAAACTCCCGCTTCTTTCAAAGCGATATTGATGACATACCGTCCATCAATAGCCGCAACGACCTTGTCATAACCGACAAAACTGAAAACCAAGTTGCCTTTTTTCTCGTCATCCTCCAACTCAAGTTTGTAACGGCCATTTTCATCGGTGAGTGTACCCTTTGTCGTACCTTCCAGTACGATACTTGCACCGACTAATGGCTCGTTTTTAATATCCGTTACTTGACCCGTGACGGCAAAGGCGGGTATGATAAATTCTACTTTTTTAATCGTCGTTGCTGGTAAAACGTCCGTGCTGGATGTCTTTTGATTGTCTATCTTTTTCAAGATGATCATCTTTTCCATCACCTCATAATCCAACTGACGGGGCTGTAGTAGATTGTCTAAAACCTTTGACAGCGGCTCGCCCGCAAATGAGGCATTGACTTTTTGAGTAGATTGAATCAGTTTTGAGCTAAATACAAACCTTATATTCGTTTGCTTTTCAATCTGTTTCAACACTTTCGAAAAGGTTTCATCCTTGGCTTGCAGATAGATTTTCTGATTTAAGTCGCCTTGTGCTTTGGCATCGTGGGCATAACCCATGCTTGTAAAGCATATTGCGAGCAGTAATTGAGCAATAGTTATTTTCATTGCTTTAATGAATAGTTCATAAAGAGTCTTTTTTTCCATAACTTTGTTACGTTTTGTTTAGTCAATTTAAGAGATGCGAGCAAAACAATTTCCTTACATCTTCTGATCAAGATGTAAGGTTTGGTAATTCTGAACCTGAAAGGATTTTTTTAAAGTCGGTGATGCGTCAACATCATCGGCTTTATTTTAAGGCAGGTGTTGTCTTTTTTTTTTCATATCATTCGTGTTGTTTAAAATTATTAAAAATGTAATGTCCAATAGTAAGAGTGAAGTCGTTATTTCCTAAAAATACTGAGGGGGGGGGAAACGCTAATTTTTACATCCTTTACTCTGAATAATTATTTGTCCATCTAAAACCTCATAACGTGCGCCGATAGCTTTACAAATAATATTCAGCTTGTCATATAACGTTTGATCCGTCAAAGGTGCGGTAATAGGGCAATGTTTTAATACACCATCATCATACACAATATTAATACTGTATGCCTCTTTTATAACCCGAAACACCTCACTTGCAGGGGTATCATCAAAATCAAAATTCACCGGTTGAATGTCTTTTTTAGGCAAAACTATGGCAGGTTCTGCCACCAAAGTTTTGGTCAATTGTTCAATATCGCGTTTGAAAACGATTTTTTGATTAGGGGTTAAGACTAATCCTGTTAACGTACTGTTATTCGCTAGAGCGGTTTGGTCTTGATTTTTTTTAGAAAAAACGGATACTCTGCCTGTTTTTACTTCGACGGTTACTTCCTTATCTTCTTTGTAAGCTCTAACCGTAAAACTTGTGCCCAATACTTTTGTTACTAACTCATTGGCATACACAAAAAACGGTTTTTTGGGATTTTTAGTAACTTCAAAAAATGCCTCGCCTGAAAGATAAACGATTCTATTATCACCATTAAAAGACGATTCATAACTGATTCGACTGCCTTTTTCCAATGACACCACACTGCCATCGCTCAAGCGTACAATTTGAGGTGAATCTGTTTTGTTTATCGTTTCGATTAGCTTGGCGTTTGTTCCAGAAACCAAACTTTCATACACATTGCCCTGTTGATTATTTTTTTGTACAACCCACGCCCCAAAGCCTAAACTAACAATCAAAGCAATCGAAGCCGCTATTTTAAACCACGTTTGGCGATAAAAACCAGCTTTGGATTTCACAATTTCTAATTTAAACACCCCCTCAGTATCTTTATCATTTTTGGGCAATTTCGCTTCATTTTCTATCTTTTGAATCGTTTTTTGTACCAATTTCCGAATCTCTTGTTCACTGATACTCGGTTCTTTAACTTTTATAGCGCGCACAATATCACTTGCTTCATTCACCATGTCCCATTTTTCAGGATTTTCAGATAGCCACTGATGCCAAAGCGCATTGGTTTCGACGGTGGGCGATAAAACCCATTCACGAAATAGGTCGCTCCAAACCAAATCTTGTAACGTACAGTATTTATATTTTTCCATATTAAACTATAAAGCATTCGTATGGTAGAGACACAACATGCCTCGACATACCATACATTTTTAAGTTATTTTTGAAAATTTTTTAATTGAATAAAAAATGCAAAAGAAAAAAGGCTGAATACTCGTTTTTCCAGTTTTTTCTAATGCCCTTGAAGGCTATTTGAAGAATATTCGAGACGGTTTGAGGCGTAATGTCCATCACTTGCGCGATGTGTTCGCGATCCAAGTTTTGAAAAAATCGAAGGTAAATGATTTCTTTTTGACGTTTAGGCAGGGCTGCCAAAGCGTTTTGTATGTGCTTTGATAAGATATGTGTGGATTCATTTTCAATAAAAACATCTTCAACAGAAAATTCAATTTCAAGCAAACGGCTTTCTTCACCTATGGATTTGTCCAAAAACTCCCCTTTTTTGTTGCGATGTATGCGCCGCCGCAACGAAGCCATCAGATAAGCCTTTACCGATACTTGCTGCGACAGATGCTCCCGATGTTCCCAAAGATAGAGAAATTGGTCTTGAATACAATCCTTGACAAACTCCGAATCATTTGAAAACTTAGAACCATACTGGTACAATGCCCGAAAATGCGCCGTCAGGATCGCATCAAATGCGACAATATCGCCATCGAGAAAGGCGTGCCATTGTTCTATGTCTGTGAGTTCCTTCATTGCTTCAACGCTAAATCAATTTCAACTCAGCAAAGTAAAGACGAATTTTGGCAATCCGTTTCTATTTCCAAGGAATTAATGATTCTATTTTAGCATCTAAGCAAAAAGTAGATTCTTTGAAAATTGAGGTGTCAATAGAGAAGTTAATAAACTTGATCAGGACGAAATGCGATCGTAACCGATTTTCATTTTGTATATAGTTGTTTAACTAAAGAACTTGAATATTATACTTTGATTGGTGTACTATTTTTGTGTACTTTTATTTCAGTAAAAGTAATCATTAAAGCCTATTATCAAGCGGTTATTGTCAAGTCCTTTTTGAAGTGATATTGTCCAATCAAACGAGCGTTTGATTTTACTGTATGAATATACGTATCTGTAGATTAATACTAGGATTTATACTTTCGGTTATAATTCGCACATGGATAATGGTTTTATACTGAGGGGGGAATAAATCGTATGTGTGTTCGTGAAATTATTAAAATTCCCCGAACACCGCATACTGTACTTATTTGTCTATTCTTTTACGAAACGACTCACCTCACCTTTTTCTGTACGGATAAAATAATGACCTGCGTGCCAAGTAGGGACATCAATGAACTAATGTGTTACTGTAATTTTCTGGCTTTGGAAAGTCGAACCGACACGCACACCGATGATATACATTCCCGCAGATAAGGTTTTAGTTGAAAGAGTCTGTGATTGTTTACTGCCGTTTGTATTTATAGTTTGGTCATAAACGTTTTGCCCCACTAAGTTAGTCAGCGTAATTCGTGTTGAACCTTGTACTTTTTCCGTCAAATTAATACTCATATACTCGCTCGATACTGAGGGGGTCGCTGTGAACAAATCGTTTGAGAAAGTCAAGTCATTAGTACCTACACCTGTTTTGAAGAAGTAAATATTGTCGATATAAGCCGTACCGCTACCAAAAGGGACACTTTCAAACTTAAATTGACCAATCTTAGCCATCGCAATGGTATTGTAAGAAGACAAAGGAATGTTGAAACTGTTCCAACCCGACAAAGTGGGGGTCAATGTCACGGCTTGCTCAACCGTTGTTGGGCTTGTATTGATTAACGAGACCTTGAAAGACGTGATATTGGGTGTCCATAGATCAAGGTGCAAATAGTTCATTGTCGAAGCATCCACAGCAGGCGTGAATTGTACGCCTTGATAGTTCAAATTCGTGTATTTCTTAGTCGTGTTGCCTGTAATCAATGTATCGGCAACAGCAGTTGATTGTCCCCAGTTTGGAAACCAATCTGTTCCTGCTACATCTGTATAAGCATTGCTGAATAATGAAATAACATTTGATGCGGCACGAGTCGGTGTGGGTGCAGCGGTTATGGAAGTATTCGTAGAAGTCAAACAACTCGTACCAACTGTATAGCTGTGTGGTGTGGCACTTGAATTTCTATCACCAAAACCTGGGACGTTGTAAGTGAAGTAAATACTGAGGGGGGTGCCGTTGGTTATGGTTTTTGTAAATCTAAAATCGCTACCAACGGCTGTCATACCATAGCCCCCGTATCCGCCTGATGCGCCTTCTCGAATATAAATCAAAGCACTGCTTGAGCCAACGACTGCGCCCAATGGATGAAATGTGAAAACAACTTGACCATTAATAACTTCAAATCTATAACTGTAATCGCCATTGGCAAGTGTACCACAAAAGCCTGCCGAGTTGTCAATATTGACAATGACATTTACTAAAGATGAAATAGTTGAAAAGCCACTATTATCGGTTGCTTTAGCACTGATAGTATAGTTTCCTGCTGCTGCATTTGTCCAATCAATACTGTAAGGTGCTGTATTATCTGTACCAATAAGCGTTGCACCGCGATAAAACTCAACACTTGTTATTGTACCATCTGCATCTGTGGCATTAGCAGTTATCGCTATTGTTGCGGGTTCTGTATAGCTCGCATTATTCGCGGGTCCCGTGATGCTGACAGTTGGCGGTGTGCCTGATATGCCTGTACAATTTGTACCAACAGTATAACTGTGCGGGTTTGCGCTTGAATTGCGCTCGCCACCCGGAGGTGTATTGTAAGTGAAGTAAATACTGAGGGGGGTATTATTGGTTATGGTTTTTGTGAAAACAAAATCCGTTCCTGCCTGTGTCATGCTGTAGCCACCATAACCGCCTGAGGCACCTTCACGTATATATATGAGTGCCAAATTACATCCTGTAATCGGTGACAAAGGGTGAAAGCTAAAGGTGACAACACCATTGTTTGTTACGGCTTTATAAGCGTAATCACCATTAACCGCTGTTCCACAATAGCCGGGCGTTGGGGCAACTTTTACGGCAATATTGACAGCCGTTGAAACCGTTTCATTACCATCATTGTCCGTTGCTTTTGCTGTTATAACATAGTTGCCGATTGCCACATTGTTCCAAGTAAAGTTGTATGGACTTGTGGCATCTATGCCCAAAAGGGTCGTACCATTATAAAATTCAACTTTTGTTACTGTACCGTTTGCATCAGCTGCATTGGCAGTGATTGTAATGGTTGCTGGATCGATAAAACTACTATTATCGCTTGGAGAAGTGATGCTAACAGTCGGTTTTAAAGGGTTTGAAACCACTATATTCACAACAGATGAGGTGGTTGTTAATCCACCATTATCGGTTGCTTTGACGTTTAAAGCATAATTGCCGGCGGGTGCGCCTGTCCACGTATATGTGTAAGGAGCCGTTGTAGAAGTCCCTAAAAGAGTGGCATCTTTATAAAACGCAACTTTAAAGATGCTGCCGTCTGCGTCTGTTGCCGTTGCGTTAATCGTTATGCTTGACGGTGTTAGAAAAGCCGCATTATTGGTGGGCGAGGTGATACTTGCCGTTGGTGGATTATTAGTTGACGATGCCACAAAGACCGTTATGGGGGCAGAAGTTGTCATTGCACCTTCATTGTCCGTTGCTTTTGCGGTCAAAATATACGTGCCTACTGAGGGGGTGGTCAATGTCAAGCTGTAAGGACTCGTAGCATCTATTCCGAGCGATGTTGTACCATTGAAAAATTCTACTTGCGCCACCGAGCCGTTTGCGTCAGCCGCATCGGCATTGATAACCATATTGTTTGGCGTTGTAATAATGGCATTGTTGACAGGCGCAGTAATGGAAACCGTCGGTGGCGGGTTGGCGGCAACACCTCCTGAATAATACACATCATCAAAATAGAAGTCGGCGGCACCTGTGGCAGGGTCGCCCGCAAACATAAAGGCGTTTTTGAGGGTGTATAAATCAATATTCCGCCCTAATGACGGGTCTTGAAAATTACTGATGGGTATGATAACCTCTGACCAAGAGCCATCTCGTTTCAAACCAAAGGCAGTTGTATTGGCTGCAAAGTTTATCCAACTCTCGCCGTGCCCTGTTTTAACACCTATTTTAAACTGTCCTGTGTAAGTAGATTTGTAGCGAAACCGCAAAGCACCATTGGCAAAGTTGCTTAGATTCCTATAATCGTTTTGAACACCCATGCCGAACCAATTACCTGCATTCGCATGAACTGCCCAGATGTTTGTGCCTTCGTAAGGCACGGGATTGGGGATATTTGTGAGGTTGTTCCAATAATATAATTCAGCATTTGTACCATAAGTTAAAGCGGAAGCAACAGGTGTATTGTCTGTTGCAACGCCAAAATTACCTGATAAAGCTGTATTTTCCGCTAAATCAAGGACACCGTCAGGGTTTTGGTAGAGCTTAATATAGTCCACGTACATTTTGCCAGGGAGTGGCGCAGTGATGCCCGCTTGATTGTAAATGCCTGTGTAAGCACCGCCAACAGCTAAATTAAGCAATAAGAAATGCGGTTGGTGAAACTCGCTATAACTTGGAGCCGCCGTATTACTGATATCAAAAGAATAATATTCGACATTGTCTAAATACATTTTGATGTATTGACTCGTCCAAACCATTTTATATAAATGATAGTCTAACGACAAATCAACCGCTGCCGTTGTGGAGGACACATTATAGTCGTGCGAACCATCTGCCTTGCTCCAATGTGCTGCCGAACTGATGCGCTTATCTCCAATATTAGCAGCCAAAGCTTCGGCGGAACCCGATTCCATCATGTCAATCTCGCCGATAGAGGGCCAACTGCCGCCAATAGTGCCGAGTGTCCAGAAAGCGGGCCACAAACCTTTGGTGAGGCTGGGGAGTTTCATTCTGGCTTCAATGGTGCCGTATTTGAAGTGAACACGCCCTTCGGTTTTGAGTCTTGCGGAAGTAAAAGCACTGCCTTGAAATGCTTCTCGTTTGGCTTCAATGATAAGGTTACCGTTTTCGATCCGTGCATTGTCGGTTCGGCTGGTGTAGTATTGCAATTCGGAATTACCCCAGCCCCAGCCTGCGTCACGTTCGCTGCCATTGCCAAAGTCATACGTCCATGTTATGGGGTTGACTGTGGTGTTGAAGTTTTCTTCCCAAACGAGGGTTTGGGCTTGGGTCATGCCTACTGACATCAGTAGAAGGATTGTTGATACTATGGATTTGTAAATAGTTTTATTAATCATGATTCATTTATGAATTGAGCGAAATTTAAAGAATTTACTGAGGGGGTCAATCTGTTGATAGTGTCGGGGAATAATCTTAGTAAGATTTTAAATCTTACTAAGATTGTGTTCACAAAAACACATCTCTGTACTCCGTTTTAAAGAGTAGCGATATGTTAAAGGAGTCTAAGTTTTATAAAAAAATCCTTCTCCATCATCCCTGTTGACGTAACATTTTTGAAAAAAAATGTTATGTTAACAGGGATGATGGAGAAGGACTTACGGAGGCAATGGATACAAGTTGCTCTA
Organism: Saprospiraceae bacterium; assembly: GCA_043772905.1. GTDB lineage: Bacteria > Bacteroidota > Bacteroidia > Chitinophagales > Saprospiraceae > JAAFJT01. The sequence goes on from JAYVFS010000210.1 coordinate 8,623, forward strand.
TACATTATTCTTTCACAAACCGGTAAGCCTCCAAATTCAGTGAATGTAATCCCTGAACCGTACCCCCCTCAGTATAAAAGCCCTTTTTACACCTTTATTTTAATGTAAAACCTGCCTTGTTCAACGTTTCGGCATTTGGTCCGATGAATACATGGAACGAGCCAGCTTCTGTTCCCCACGACATATCTCTGCGATAGAAAGCCAAGTCGGAAGGGTTTATTTTGAAAGAAACTGTACGGGATTCTCCCGCTTTGAGCATTATTTGTTGAAAACCTTTTAACTCTCTGACAGGGCGTGTGACGCTGCCAACTAAGTCTCTGATGTATAATTGTGCGGTTTCTACACCTTCACGTGTGCCTGTGTTTGTGAGCGTGACAGATGCTGTAAGTGTTTGATTTCCAGTCATTTCTGTTTTGTCTAAACTGACTGCTGAATAACTGAATGTGGTATAACTCAAACCATAACCGAAAGGGAAAAGCGGTGAGTTCTTAACGTCTCTGTACTTCGATTGATAAACCCTATCAGAAGCGGGTTCGTCATATTTTCCGCCATAAAGCCGTCCTGTATGCTTGTGGCTGTAATAAATCGGCACTTGCCCAACGGTGCGGGGGAAGGACATAGGCAAACGTCCTGATGGATTATAGTCTCCAAAGAGTACGTCCGCAACGGCATGGCCTGTCTCTGTGCCGAGCGTCCAGCACGCCAATACTGAGGGGGTCTGATTTTCTAAAAAACTTAAATCCAAAGGGCGACCATGAAAGGCTAAGACCACAACGGGTTTGCCTGTTGCCATCAGGGCTTTCACTAAATCTTCTTGTGCGGCGGGTAAACGAATATCGGAACGACTGGCCGCTTCGCCATTCATGACGGCTGATTCGCCAACAGCAAGGACGACCACATCGGCTTGTTTGGCGATATTAATGGCTTCTGCAAAGCCTGATTTGTCCATTGTGTAGAAGTCTGTACCCCGTGCCGTTAGGACTTTCGTGTCCTTTCCAACCTTTTCACGGATGCCATCGGCAACGGATACCACGTCTTTGGCTTCGCCAAAAAATGCCCATGTGCCGTTTTGTTCTGCTTTGTCTTCGGCAAGTGGTCCGATGAGGGCAATGGTTTTAGTATTTTTACTGAGGGGTAGTGTATTGCTTGAATTTTGGAGTAAAACGATGCTTTTTTTAGCAATATCATGGGCAGTTGCTTTGTTTTCTTTTGATAAAATAGTGTTGGCTTCGGTTGCTGCGTCACCATATTGGTAAGGATTATCGAACAAACCTAAGTCGTATTTGAGAGCCAAAGTCCTTCTGACAGCTTGGTCAACGAGTTTAATATCTACTTTTCCTGCTTTGACCAATGCGGGCAATTCTTTTAAATAAATGAACGACATCATGTCCATATCACAGCCTGCTTTGATGGCTGCAATACCTGCTTCATTGCGGTCTGCTGCCACACCATGCGCTATCATTTCCTCAATCGAAGCCCAATCGGACATCACCAAACCTTTGAAACCCCATTCTTTGCGGAGGATGCCATTCGCTAAATGCTGATTACCTGTTGCGGGAACGCCATCAAGTTCATTGAAAGAATTCATAAATGATGCGGCACCAGCTTCCATAGCGGCTTTGTAAGGCGGCAAGTAGGTCTCTCGCAAACGGCGTTCAGACATATCCACTGTGTTGTAATCACGACCACCTTCGGGCGAACCGTAAGCGGCAAAGTGTTTGACGCAAGATGCTATGGTATTGGAAGCGGCTAAGTTTTTTCCTTGATAACCCCGCACTTTGGCGGCTGCAATGAGACTGCCTAAGTAAGGGTCTTCGCCCGAACCTTCTGCGACCCTGCCCCAACGTGCATCGCGGCTGATGTCCACCATTGGCGCAAATGTGAGGTTGATACCTGTAGCTGCACACTCTGCGGCGGCAACGGCTGCCGACTTTTCTATGGCTGCCATATCCCAACTTGCCGCTTCGCCCAATGGAATCGGCGTAACGGTTTTATAACCATGAATCACATCCGCGCCAATCAAAAGGGGGATGCCGAGGCGGGACTCTTTGACTGCCACTTCTTGCAAGTGCCTGATGTTTTTAGCCCCATTTGTATTGAAAACACCTGTTATCTGCCCTGCCCGAATCTGTCCGTCCATGTCCGCAGAGCTTTTAGCTTCTTGCAAAGAAGGGCCCGTCAGTATAGAGCCGACGATGAAGTTGAGTTGACCGCATTTCTCTTCCAAAGTCATTTTGGCGAGTAAGGTTTCTATCTTTTTATCTTTTTCAGATAGGGTTTGTGTGACCGTTTGAGGTGTGTTGCAATATAAAAAGGGCAAGGCAATAATTGCTAATCCCAGTAACAGTTTAGTATAAGACATTGATTATCAGTTTTTAAATGAATGTATGTTAGTTTAGGAGGCTTCGACCAATCTTAGGAAGATTTTAAAATCTTCCTAAGATTGTTTTGTTAAATTTTCTTAAAAACCCGCACATAATCCACAGCCATTTGTTGTGGAAAGACTGTTGCAGCAGTTGGTGAACCGGGCCAGTCGCCACCGACAGCGACATTGAATATCAAAAAGAAAGGTTCGTTGAAAGGATAGGCGGCTGCGCCAACCTTTGATTTGTCGAACTTGCAGTATGATATATCATCCATGAAGATTTCTATTTTATCCAATTCCCAAACCAATGAATAGACATGGAATTTCTCTGAATAATCACCGCTTGACAGCGTATAACTGGTGCCAAAGCTTTGACGACTGGCTGAATTTGCCCCCCAATGCATGGTGCCATGTACCTTGTTTGGGTTTGTGCCGACTAATTCCATAATGTCAATCTCACCACAAGCGGGCCAAGAGGTTTGGTCTATCTTTTTGCCCAACATCCACAAGGCGGGCCAGATGCCTTTGCCGACGGGTACTTTGGCGCGTATGTCAATGCGACCAAACGTAAATTCTTTTTTTCCTTTGGTTAAAATACGGCTCGATGTGTATTCACGACCTTGATATGACTCCTTTTTGGCTTCAATAATGAGCTTGCCGTTGCTCAAAAAGATGTTTTCAGGTCGGTTGTTGGTATAATATTGCAATTCATTGTTGCCCCAACCGCTACCGCCAACGTCAAAACCCCAGCTTGTCAAGTCGAGCGATGTGCCGTTGAATTCGTCTTGCCATACTTTTTCGTAGCCTGTATAAGAGGTTGGCGTTTCGTAGCCTTCGGAAGGAATGAACAGATAGGTATCGTCGTTCCGTATCGTAGCGACACCTGTGCCTGTGGTAATTGTTGCATTTTTAGCATTGGACAAAACAACTGAAAAGGTTTCATCCGCTTCTTTCAAGGTGTCGGTCATAACAGAGATGTCAATGGCCCCCTCAGTAACATTTGGTTTGAAAGTGAGTGTACCCGATTTGGCGATATAATCCGTTCCCGCGCCTGCCGTTCCATCAAGTGTTGCGAAATCAACTGTTACTGTTTGGTCTGTGGCACGGCTAAGGTTGACTTTGAAAGAGAAATTGCTCGTACCTGCGTCGCCTTCAAACAGGGCAAGGCTGCTGATAGACATGGTAGGAGGGTCAGGTGTCACCTGTTTTTCGGTTTTCTTGCAACTGAATAAGGTGATGATAATAAAGAGATAAATAATTCTTTTCATTGTTGTTGTTTTATGGTTCTGAACGTCGGCGAGGTTTGAAACCTCGCCGACGTTAGAGCAGAATGACAAAATTAAAATCAAGCAGAAACCAGCGTAAAACGCCAAATACCGCCACCAAAACTGATATAAATGACCATTCGCGTAGCCGTTAATTCCTTGATGGTGTAAGTGACCGATGCTTGTGGCAACATCACCTCTGCACCATTGCCCACTTTATACAACCCAATATATGCACCCGAACCAATGACTTTTAACTCTGTATTGGAAATAGTAAATGTACGTAGCGTCGAAGCACCCCATGCTTTGTAAGCGGCGGGCATCGCTGAAATCTGTTGACACCCGACGGACAAGCCCAAACCTGCGGGAAAGACATTGCCGCTGTTGTCGCTGTCTGCCCAAAAGTCGCCTTTGCCATCATACTTAAATGTGCCGTCGCTGCTGAATATGTATTCATCGTTGAATTGACAAGTACGGACAGGCAAATCACCCGCAGGGATTGCCCACCAAGTTGTACCAAAAGTCGCATCAGGACCGACCCATAACGCACCTGCTTCGGGTGCTAATTTCCATGTTTTTGTACCGCAGCCTGTCAATAGTTTCATATTGCCTGTACACGCTGTCGGGTCGTCTTGTGCGACGACAATATCTTTTGTCGCTGTGCCAAAACCGCCTTTGCCGAAGGCATTTAACGTCACTTTGTACGTGCCTTTGCGTGGGTATGTCGCCAAAACGACGGTGCTATCGGCACTTGTGCCATCGCCTAAATCCCATTTGTACAAAAATGTACCTGTGGACTTATTGGTTAGTGTGAATTTGTTAGGGTTTGATGTGGGTGTCACATCAAATGCCGCCGTGGGTATGCTGCCGAGGTCTATTTTACTATCCACTTGCGGCTCGCACGCCATGAAACCTGCTATAAAAGCGAGGGCGGCGAAGTATTTTAAGCATTTTATCTTTGTCATAATCATAAATTTATACTGATTATTTGAATTGTTTTTAATTGAAATACGGAGGGGGGAATTTTCAATAATCATAGGAAGATTTTAAATCTTCCTATGATTGGTTCAAACTGCGTCCTCTCAAAACTAATACCCTGGGTTCTGTTTAAAACCACCTTGCATAATATCCATTTCGCTTTGCGGTATCGGCAAATATTCATGCTTGCCCGTTTTATAACCTTGCCCAGCTAATACAGTAGCCGCTTTACTTGTACGCTGTAAATCCCAGAAGCGCACCCCCTCAGTAGCCAACTCCATGCGGCGTTCATCATAAATGTCTTGTAGCAAAGTTGCGCCGGTGGACATTTTGTTTGGCAATAACATACGTGTGCGAACACGATTCAAGTAAGTCTGTGCCTTTGCGTCATTGCCACTGCGATTGAAAGCCTCTGCTGCCATCAAGAGGACATCAGCCAAACGGATTTCAATGGTATTGTAAGGCCAATTCAAGGCAGGTTCGCCCGAAGTCGCTTTGAACTTTGCCAAAGGTGCGAGTTTCTTGATAAAATAATCTGTGTTTTGATACCCCACAGTATAAGAAGCGCCCGATGCTTTAAGGGCTTTACCGTCAATGATAGTTGCGTCAAAGCGTGGGTCATTCTTCATGAAGTTAACCAAATCCAATGATACAGGGCAGAAACTCCAACCTGTCCCATAAGTCGGTCCCACATAATCACGCATACCGCAAAACTGCACATCTATATTGCCTTCGTTGCCATCGGGACCAAATCCCCAATCGCCTTGACGGTTGCCTGAATGATAAATTTCAAAGATGGATTCTTTGCCAAACTTGTTGTCAGGCTTGAATATGTCCGCAAACGTTTTTTCAAGTGCATAAACGTTTGAGTTAATCACTTCTTCAAAAAGCGTTGCTGCTTCACCCATGCGTGCCGTGTTGTTTTGAAACAAAATAGCTTTTCCGAGCAAAGCTTTAGCCGCGCCTTTCGTGATGCGTCCCAATTCAGCCGCAGAAACGGTTTCAGGCAATTGCGTTGTAGCAACGGCTTCTTTCAAGTCCTTTTCAATCTGTGCATAGACTTGGACAGGTGTTGTTTGCGTCTGTTTGTAGATAGCATCTGCACCAGGTGTCGTCGTGATTAAAGGCACATTGCCAAACCAGCGTACCAAATCGAAGTAATAATAAGCGCGTAAGAACTTTGCTTCTGCAACATAACGTGCCTTTTTATCAGCCGTTAAGTCAGGTATCGCACCTTCTGCTTTTTCAATAACCAAGTTGGCACGGTAGATGCCGACGTAGTTTTTAGACCATAAACCCGCTTGTGGTCCCAAATTGGGGTCCATCGTGAACTTGTCATAAGACACCCAATTCGGTTGGTCGGACGCATCTGAACCACCTGCGTGGGTGTCGTCGCTGGCGGCATTGAGCAAGCCTGTTTTCATGGTCAAATTAGTCGCAAAACCGAGTGGGTCATAAGCAGCGACCAAACCTTGAAACAGTTCCGCTTCTGTTTTATAGAAGTTGCTTTCGAGCTTGGTACCACGTGGGCTCAAGTCAATAATATCTTTAGAGCAAGACATTGAACCCAAAAGGGTCATTAAGATGATACCGATTCTATATTTTTTCATTTTTATCTTTCTTTAAGATTTAAAGATTCATTTTTTTTAATTGCTTAACCATTCATTTTGATTCATTAGCCTATCATTTTGATTAGCTGATGATTCATTTTGATTCAATAGCCTTTCGTTTTGATTAGCTGATGATTCATTTTGATTCAATAGCCTTTCGTTTTGATTAGCTGATGATTCATTTTGACTCAATAACCTATCATTTTGATTAGCTGATGATTCATTTTGACTCAATAACCCATCGTTTTGATTAGACAATGATTCATTTTGACTTAACAACCTTTCATTTTAATAGGTTAGCTATTCATTTTGACTGATTGTGGTATATAATCTTAGGAAGATTTAAAATCTTCCTAAGATTAATGGACACTTAAACATAGTCTTAAAACGCTGCGCTCAACCCAAACATAAACGAGCGAGCCTGCGGATAAAACCCTCTATCAACGCCGAAACTGCCGCCGCCAATCTCTGGATCATAACCCGTATATTTCGTTAATGTTGCCAAATTATTGGCAGAAACATACACACGGAATCTTGTTAAGCCTACTTTCTTCATTATACTGAGGGGTACAGTGTAGCCCAATTGCAAAGTCTTGATGCGGAAATACGCACCACTTTCAACATAAAAGTCAGAACTGCGACTGAAATTCTTGTTGGGGTCGTCCATTGCGAGGCGCGGATAAGTGGTTGATGTGCCTTCGCCTGTCCAACGTCCGAGTGCATCAGCCGTCATATTTGCCATTTGCAAATCGAAACGACGGGTGGCTTTGAACACTTGATTGCCACTGACACCTTGACCAAACAACAGTAAATCGAAACCATGAGCGGCAACGCTGAAATTGAAACCATAAGTCAAATTAGGCGTTGGGTCTCCGATTTTAGTGCGGTCGTCAGCATTGATAACACCGTCGCCGTTGATGTCTGCAAAACGGAAGTCACCCGGTTTGGCATTCGGTTGAATCGTTAAACCTTCTTTGTTTTTATAACTGTTGACCTCTGCCTGGGTCTGGAAAATGCCTTGCGTTTGGTAGCCATAGAAGTAACCGATGGACTCACCCACCGTTGTACGTGTGATTTCTAAACCTTGTGGACTGAATGTCTGACCGCCTAAGAACTTCTTGTCTGGTCCTAAATCCGTTACTTTGTTAGTAATATATGAAACGTTACCTGACAAGTTGAAGGCTAATGCGCCGACCTTCTTGTCAAAACCTAATTCTAACTCAACACCTGTATTTTCCAATTTAGCTATATTGCCAACAGGACCACCGTTGCCAAGCCAAGACGGTACTTTGATGTCGAGCAACATACCCGATGTGTTTTTTTGGAAAACATCAAGCGTTACACTGATACGCTTAAATATTTTGGCATCGAAGCCGATGTTTGTTTGGGTTGTTTGTTCCCATTTTAAATCTGGGTTGGCAATCGCATTGGGGCTGACACCATTGTATAGTTTATCGGCTGTGCCGAATGTGTAATTACGTCCGCCACCAACGGTCGAGACATAACGGAAGTCACCAATTTGGTCATTGCCATTGATACCCCACGAAGCACGTAGTTTCAAGAAGTTAATCGGCGTAACACCTCTCATAAAGCCTTCTTCTGTCAGAATCCAACCCGCAGATACTGAAGGGAAGCTACCGAACTTATTGTTTGTACCAAACTTGGGTGAACCGTCAATACGCATCAAAGCAGAAATGATGTATTTGCCTTCATAATCGTAGTTGACACGTCCGAGATAGGACAACAAGGCTGCGTTGTATTCATAACCGCCATAGTTTTGGTCGGCTTGAATAGATGCAAAGTTGAGCGAAGCATCTTTGATATTAGAAACAGGCATGTTTTGAACACTGCCTGATACGTTTTCACCATGATTTTTCTCTGCGGTTGTACCAATCAATGCCGAGAAGTTGTGCTTGCTGTTGAATGTCTTAGTATACGCCAAAGTATTACTCCAAACCCAGTAAAAACCACGGTTTTGGCTGCGATTATACAAGGTAACGTCTGAACGATTGGCGGCATTGAGGTAGTAAATGGGTCTAAAACCATCGCCACCGTAGAAAGCAATATCCACGCCGTAGGTTGTACGGAATTTTAAACCTTTAATGGGTTCAGCTTCTACAAAAGCATTGCCGACAATTTTATCCGCCCAGCCTGAACCTTGATTCACAGCAGTCGCTGCAACAGGATTTAGGATTTCAGAACTGACATATTTTGAGATACCATAAGGTTGACCTTCTGCATTTCTAACAACAGGGAAATTGGTGTAAACAGGGGTGCTTAATACTGAGGGGTCTGTTTCAACGAGTGGCGTAATCGGATCCATATTAACCGCCCTTGACAAGACACCACCAAATTCGCTATTGGTTGACGAACCTTTGCCATTCACTTTTGAATAGCCCATAGTTGTTCCAATATTGATATAATCATTGAGTTTATGATTGGAATTGAGACGCACAGAGTAACGTTCCCAAACCGATTGCGGTGATGCAACAATACCCGTTTGGTTGTAATAACCAAAAGACGCATAATAAGATGATTTGGCATTGCCTACCGAAATACCTAATTCATGGTTCTGCATCGGTGCCGATTTGTTGAAAACAGCGTCTTGCCAGTCCGTTCCAGTGCTATATACTGAGGGGTCTGGGAAAAGGATGGGCCCTTTTGATGCGGCTGATGATTCGTTCATCAAGGTGGCATATTCACGTGCATTCAGCAACGCCAACTTACGCGTTGGTGCTTGTTGACCGACATACATATTGTATGTAACGGCAGTTTTGCCCGCTTTGCCTTGTTTGGTTGTGACCAAAATAACACCTGCTGCGGCACGTGCGCCATAAATCGCTGCCGAAGCTGCGTCTTTTAGGACTTCAATGGATTCAATATCGTTTTGATTCAAGTAATCAATGCCACCACCGACGGGGATTCCGTCCACAACGTACAAGGGTTCGCTGTTGTTGATGGAAGTTGTACCTCGAATACGCACAGTTGCGCCTTCGCCAGGTTGTCCAGAGCCCGTTGTGACCCGCACACCTGCCGTCCTACCTAAAAGCGATTGCTCGATACGTGGCACAGGCATGTTTTCTAAGTCCGAGCCTTTTACTTTGGCAATGGCACCTGTGACAACAGCTTTACGCTGCGTACCGTAACCCACAACGACCAATTCGTCGAGTGCATCGCTGGCAGCTAATTCGATGTTGAAATTTGTGGCATTGTTGATGGCTACTTCTTTGGGTTTGTAACCGACAAAAGACACGACGAGCATCGCCGTTTTTTTATTCGTAACGGTCAATTCAAACTTGCCGTCTATGTCGGTCAATGAGCCGTTAGTTGTTCCTTTTTCAAGGATAGCCGCCCCTATAAGCGGTTCTTTGCCATCTGTTACCATGCCTGTAACAGATGTTGTTTGTGCTATGATTTGCCCCATACTGAGCAAATATAAGAACAGAATGACGAGAGTATTTTTAATTTTTTTCATACGGATTGTGGATTTAAACCATCAATAATTGTTCAGTTACTAAGTAAAAATAGGAGAAAACAAGGTGAATTACTGAGGGGTCGAAACCCCCCAATAAATCTAAACTGTATGATGAAGTTAGGCGTTGTGTAAGAACACGCAACGTCTAATTTCAACAGAATTAATGGCTAACAGTAATCTTCTGACTTTGGAATGTCGTACCGACGCGCACACCTATAACATACATGCCTGCGGGAAGGTTTTTAGTTGAAATGGTCTGCGTTTGTACTGTGCCGTTTGTTGTAAGTGTTTGATTATAAACATTTTGACCTATTAGATTAGTAAGCATAATTTGTGTTGAGCCTTCTACCTTTTCCGTTAAATTAATGCTCACAAAGTCGCGCGATACTGAGGGGGTCGCTGTGAACAAATCGGTTGAGAAAGTCACGTCCTTTGTACCGACTCCTGTTTTGAAGAAGTAGATATTGTCTATATAAGCTGTACCGCTACCAAAAGGAACGCTCTCAAATTTGAGTTGATTAACCTTAGTCATCGAAACCGTGTTGTAAGACGCTAATGGAATGTTGAAACTGTTCCAACCCGACAAAGTAGGCGTTAAAGTTACAGCTTGCTCAACGGTTGCAGGCGTTGTGTTGATTAAAGAGACCTTGAAAGACGTGATATTAGGTGTCCATAAATCAATGTGTAAATAGTTCATTGTTGACACATTGAGGTCACTTGCCAACTGCACGCCTTGGTAATTCAAGGTTGTGTATTTCTTTGTAGAATCACCTGCGATAGCAACATCAGAAACAACCGTTGATTGTCCCCAATTAGGAAACCAATCAATGCCCGCAACGCTTGTGTAAGGCTGGCTGTAGAGTGAAATAACACTTGTCGCAGGGCGTGTCGGTGTCGGTGCTGCCACAGTTGGACCTGTTGGTGTGACAGCGGCTTTGTAGAAATAGATATTGTCCATATATACTGTGCCACCCGCAGGTAAACCATCGAATTTGAACTGACCAATACCTGTTTTAACGATGGTATTATAATCAGATAAAAGAATATCGAAGCTGTTCCAACCCGCTAAAGTCGGTGTCAATATTACGGCTTGCTCCAGTTGTGTCAACGGTGGAATGTTTATTAGAGACACTTTAATTGACGTGACATTGGATGTCCATATATCTATGTGCAAATAATTCATCGTTGTCACATTGATAGGTGCGGCAAACTGTACACCTTGATAGTTCAAGTTTGCGTATTTTTTTGTTGAATCACCTGCGATGACGACATCTGAGACCACCGTTGTTTGTCCCCAATTAGGAAACCAATCCGTATTAGCCAAATTTGTGTAAGGCTTACTATACAAAGAGATAACGTCCGTCGCAAGACGTGTTGGGGTGGGTGCTGCGGTTGTTGGTACGGTGACTGCTGCAACATTGACGGTTAAAGTACCCGCTACGGTAACTGTACCTAATTTAGCTGTGATATTGGTCGTACCCACTGCGAGTGCTGAACCGACTCCCAATGCACTCATCGTTGCCACTGCCGCATTCGAACTCGTGAATGCGAAATAGGCACCCGTCGCGAGGTTCAATTTGGTAGCCACTGAATTGACCGGGAAAGTACATGTCATACCATTGGGCGTGAAAGAATCGCCAATCCCTTTTGAGATGGTCTCTGTTGCCATGGCTGCTGTTGCTGTGCCGATGACACCGCCTGTGAGGTTTTCATATTGGATATTATCCAACCAAATCGTGTATGCGCCTTCTTCCGAGCCTTCTGCAAAGTGGAAAAGTCCTTTTTCTGCTGTGAGTTTCGAAGCATCTGGGATTGGAATAATGATTTTTGTCCACGTTGTCGTAACTGGGATATTCACCAATTCTGCTGAATAGACAGGCGTAGTTCCAGTGGACGCATTGCCTAAACCTACCACGTTCAGTGTTTTTGCGGCACTGCCTTTAATCCAAAAAGAGACGGCATTGTAAGTAGAAAGGTTTTGCGCTGTGGCAGCAACGAATGCACCACCTGTGTAGCCTGCTGCGGGTACAACAATTTTTAAAGAAGCTGTACCCGATTGAAATGTTGTATTGTCAACCGTCAGCGCATTAACAGAGCCGCCAAACTCCACAAACGTAACGCCTGTGGCATAAGCATCTGTAAAAACAGTTTGTGCTGAAAGTTGTGTGACTGCTAAAAGCAGTATGGTAACGAGAGTAGAAGTAAATTTTTTCATCATACTTATTGATTATAAAATTAAGAAAATTGTGCATCACTGAAAAGAATGTCTTTTTCTTAGTGGCGACACAAAATTCTATATTTTATCCCATTTCTTATGTATTATACTATTGGACAAACACTGGACAGGTATAAATTTGGTATTTTTGGGCTTCAAAAAGAGGTAAATAAACTAAGATTGGGTGTATAAGCGACTTTTATAGCCCTTAAATGAACAAAAAACGAACACCGCTGTCCTACCACAAGAATTCATAAATCATTACGAATATTCAACGACCCCTCAGTATTTTGCTATGAAAAAACGTGTTGGGTTTAATGTTTCTATATATTAAGAGTTCAAGCTTAAAAGGTTCAAACACAATGACACCAACAGTATTAAAATGGGTAATCGGATAAAGTGCGGTTTAAGTGGAAAGGATATTGAGGTCTTGCAACCGCTTTATTTTCGTGAACAAATTCGGCGTATTCTCTCTGAAACGTTAGCGCACTAAAAAGGTGTTGTTTCAATACGGCTCACCAAAAAGACTTTAAAAATATATATAACGAATAATTTTTTTGCTTAAAAGAGGGCTGATGTACGACAATAAAAACATGCGGATATTTCCTTGAAAGCGGCTCTACGGTTGTTCCTTTGAAAATTCTTTGGGATTCACGCCAAACTGTTTTTTAAAACATTCTCGGAAGTATTTCAAGTCTTGAAAACCGACGTTATAGGTCGCTTCCGCTACGGAATAGCCTTTTTCAAGCAATTGCGCTGCCCGTTTTAAGCGAATGGTGCGGATAAAATGGTTGGGCGTTTCTCCTGTCAATGCCTTCATTTTTCGATAGACTTGCATCCGTGACATTAACAGAGAGTGGCTCAATTGTTCAACTGAATAATCGCTTTCTCCAATGTTCTGTTCAACGAGTTCAATGCACTTTTCAATGAAATATTTATCTAAATGTGTGATGTTTAACTCGCTTGGTTTCACTTCAAAAGCTGTATTTTGATTAAAATTTTTCTCGAAACGGCTTTGTATGCGCTCACGATTTTCCAATAGATTTTTAATTCTTGTGAACAGCAAACTCATATTAAAAGGCTTGGTGACATAATCATCTGCACCTGTTTCATAACCTTCAATTTGATAAATCTGCGAGGAACGGGCGGTGAGCAAAATAATAGGAATATGACAAGTTGCTTCCGTGTTTTTGATGTGATTACACATGTCTAAACCATCCATTTCGGGCATGATAACGTCTGAAATAATGAGGTCTGGAATGAGTTGCTTTGCCATTTCAAGCCCGAGTTTACCATTTTCAGCTTCTTCAATTTGATAAAAACGCCCTAAATTTTGCTTGATAAATACACGGATATCGGGGTTGTCTTCAACGATTAAAACGAGTGGATTATCCGATTTTTCTCCGTTTTGAACGGCTTCATACTGAGGGGGTGCCGATTCTTCGAGCATCGGGTAAAGCGCAATATTTTCACTACTTTGATAATCAGGATTGATAAATTTCGCTTCATAATGCTCATAACCAAGCGGCATCGAAATCGTGAATATTGAACCTTTATTCACGGTACTTTCTACTAAAATCGTGCTTTTATGTAGGTCAATAATGTTTTTTGTCAGTGATAAACCAATGCCTGATCCTTGCCGATATTTGCCTTCCGACGAGGTCTTTCCACGATAAAACTCTTCAAAAATATGCGGTAATTCATCGGCAGAGATACCCATACCTGTGTCTTCAATAGAAATAACAGCATTGCGGTGGTCATCTAAATCGAGTTTAACGATGATGTTACCGCCCTCTTGGGTGTATTTGAAGGCATTGGAAAAAAGATTGTAAAATACCTTTTCCATGAGGTCACGGTCTAACCACATTTTAAGATTGTCAACGGTGGTGACAAAGCTGAAATCAATGTGGCGTTGTCTCGCCAAATCCCGAAAAGCAATGGTGATATTTGCTAAATATTTGACAAGGTTGGTCTCCACAACATTCAGCGTCATCAAGCCTTCTTCCGTTTTTCTGAAATCCAATAATTCTGTAATAAGGTTAAAAAGGCGTGTGGCATTGCGCTGCATGAGGTCGTAAGTCTCATGTACGGAGGGGGTCACGTCTTCGCGTTTTATGAGTTCTTCAAGCGGCGAGAGGATTAATGTCAAAGGTGTCCGCAACTCGTGTGAGACATTTGTGAAGAAACGGACTTTCATTTTGCTGACTTCTTCGCTTTGTTTGCGTTTAAAAGTCTCCATTTTTACTTGATTTTTCAAACTTTCTCTGATAAGTAAGGTGCGCCGATACAGCCAAATTGCGCCACCGATGCAAGCCATATAAAACAGATACGCCCACCATGTCAACCAAAAAGGTGGATGAACGACGATTTTTACTTGCGCTATTTCCTTTGACCATACACCATCATTATTAGCCGCTTTGACTTCAAAAGTGTAGCTGCCATGTGGCAAATTGGTGTAATGTGCTGTTCGTTCATTCGCTGTGGCGTAAATCCATTTATCGTTGAAGCCGATAAGCCGATACGCATAGCGGTTTTTATCGGGTTCGTCGAAATGTAGGGCGGCAAATTCTATCGAGAAAGCATTGTCGCTGTATGCCAATTCGATGGTTTTTATGTCGCTGATACTGAGGGGTAGGAGTGTGTGTCCATTTTTAGTTTCGCCAACATGAATGGTTTGATTGAATAATTTAAAATCCACAAGCGACACCATCGGCACGGTTTCATTGTCCTTAATATCGTCGGGATAAAAAGCCAATAAACCATTGGTACTCCCAAAAAACAAGTGCTTTTCGTTGATGGTAATGGTGGCGGAGGGTTGATAATAATTGGACGGCAAACCGTCTTTTTCATCAAAATTGCGGCATATTGCTTGCCCATTTTTGTCAAAAGCGACCCTTGTCAAGCCTTTATTCGTCGTAATCCATAAATTTCTATTATCGTCTTGGGATATGCTTTGCACATTTTCGTCGGGTAAACCGTCTTTTTCACTATATCTGTGAAAGGACTTTTTGTCGTTGTTCCATTGGTTCATACCTTCTTCTGTACCAATCCAAATCTGATTCGCTGCGTCTTTATAAAAGCAATTGATGAAATTACTGGACAGAGATTGCGGGTCTTGTGGATTGTTTCGATAGATATTTTTGACTTTTAAAATATTAGAATGGTCATCTAACAACAACTCAATCAAGCCGCCCCCACGTGTGCCAACCCACAAAACACACTCGTTTTGGCTGTTTTTGAATTCAAAATATTGAACAATCGGATATGCCGAAGGATTAAAGTCAGTGTTTGGTAAAACCCTAATATTGCTAAAAGTATCGGCTGCCCGATTGTAGCGAATCAAGCCATGATCCCAAGTCCCGAACCACATATTGCGTTGGCTATCTTCAAAAACAGTCATGATATAATTGTCACTTAACGGATTCATTTGATTGTATTGAACGTAGCTATTAGGTGCATTGGTGGGTATTTTATAAACACCACCGCCCCTTGTTGCTGCCCACAGCCACCCCTCAGTATCTGCATGAATACCATATATAAAATCAATCATGTTAGGCAGTTGAAGATGGCGTGATGATATGGGTTCTCCATCTTTCAATCGCACTTCAAAAATGCCTTGACCATACGTGCCAACCCAAAGGGTATTATTGTTTTTGGATAAGCAAGTGATGTTGTTTTCACCTGTTAAGGCTATTTTTTCAAAGGCTTTTTGCTTCAAATTGAGCTTATTGATGCCTTTATTTGTACCAATCCACAACAACCCCGAACGGTCTTCCAACAAAGACTGAATACTGCTGTTGCGCAGCGAATTGTCGTTTTTAGGGTCAGCAAAAAAACGTTCAAAAACACCTGTTGAGGTATTGTAGCGATTTAAACCGTCTTCCGTACCGAGCCATAAATAGTTGCCATTGGTCGCAACGGGAAAAAGCATGGCGTAGATTGTACTGTTAGACATGCCTGTAGTTGAGGCTTCGATGGTTGCTCGTTGGTTTTTAGCGGCATCTAATTTCACCAAACCTTGTTTTGTGGCAACCCAAAAAAAATTGTCTTTATTCGGGTCTTCAAGTAAAGTATAGCAAAAATTTGTAGAATAACTTTTCGTCGTAACAGGCGTACCAGGTTGCTCCATGTCGTAGTTTTTCGCCAACAAAGAACCATCTACCGTTTCAAAAAAATTATAAACGCCATAAGTCGTTGAACACCAAAATGTATTGTTTCGTGCTTGAATAATGCTGGTAACGCCTATATTACTGAGGGGGGTCTCCTTGAAATGTTTGAATATGCCGTTATCAAAAAGGTCAACACCTGCCTTTGTACCGACCCAAATCCGCTTCTTATTGTCTTCAAAAACAGTAAAAACTTGGTCGCTGGCAATCGTTTTGTCGTCTTTTTCATGGTGTTGGAATCCCTCGAATTTTTCAGTCCGCCTATCGAAACGATATAAACCCGTGTTCTGTGTGACTATCCAAATATAGCCCTGACTGTCTTCTTTCAGTTCTACGATTTTAGAGCCTTTGTTTTCATTAGGCACATTTGCCGTGACTTTATATTTACGCAAATTATAGCCATCGTAACGAAATAGTCCGTTCCAAGTGCCCAACCACAAAAAGCCTTTACTGTCTTGTAACATCGTCCGAATAGGGATATTAGAAATGCTCAAATCGTCGGGCAGACGACTGAAAGATAGTTTTTGACCATTGGCATTATGGGTAAAAACTAAATATAAAAGGGCTGCGTAAAATCGAATCATTCTGTAAGGTTCTTCCTTTGTTTCGGACAAATCTAATTATTTGGACAAGGTAGTAAAAAAAAGAGGTTCGTTTGGGCGAACCTCTTCAAACGACAATAGTCTACACCCTATTCTAACTTATATCGCCCTTTCAGGGCTTTTTATATTAAATTCCCTATAAACTAACAAGCCCTGAAAGGGCGATATAAGTTAGAATAGGGTGTAGCCCTATGACTATAAAAATCAGAATTTTACCCCGTTTCATGTATTCATTAATTTTGATAAATAACCTTTTTGTTAAAAATGCTGCGTCCATTTTTGACTTGCACCGTATAAATTCCCGAACTCAATCCCAAAGACTTCATGGGCAGCACCAACTGCGCTTTGTCATTAGGTTGCACATCAAATGACGTTGTTTGAATCAATCTGCCATAGGCATCAAACAGTTGCGCCGTTGCTGTTGCGGTTTCTGTTGCATCAAATTCAAGCGTCAAATTGTCTGTAACAGGGTTTGGATAGCTCGACATTTTAGTGCTGTTAACCGTGATGTCTTTATTGCCCACCAATTTTTCTGTCAAAAACTGAATTTTTATGCCCAATCCTTTTGAAAAAACAGGCAAAACAATCGTATTACTGAAAGGCGTAAGCGGCACGCTGTCAACAACCACTGCCCTCGCTGAATCGGGCATATAATATTGTATGCGGTAAGTACCTCGTGGAATATTCGGTATTGTCATTTGCGTACCGCCAAGACTGCTTTGATTCAAAGCATCGTAGGCATAACCATAAAAATTGTTTTTGGGCGTACTAAAACCCGCTGATTTTAAGACCGCTGTGCTGTTGTTGCTCAATGTAAATGTCCATTTCGAGAGCGCACCTTGCTTCGTAAAATCCTCATCTTTCACAAAAGCGGCGGGCTGCTTGAACAACAAACCCCAAGACGGGTCGGTATAGTTATCCCACAGCCACATGATGTGTGGAACTTGAGACGAAACGCCAGTCCATATCGTATTTCGTTGAACATCGAAAGGCACATCGGCATTGTTATTCGTGCCATATTCGCCGCATAAGATGCTTTTATTGGTCATACTGTTCAAAAATGAAGCGTCTTTGACCACTAAATTGTCTAAAAGTGTATTACTATATGTGTGGTATTGCAAATTATCAAGCCCTGCGATGCTATTCATGGAGACAATTTGGTTGTCGTCTGCGCTCGTTGTAACGATGTGTTTGAATGGGTCAATCGTTTTGATATATTGCCCCATTTCGTCATGCCATTTGACAACTTCACTGCGCCAAGTATTGGTTTGGCTGTTGTGAATGCCTGTAAATTGGACTTCATTGAACAATTCCCAAGCAAAAAGATTGGGCGAATAGCCCCAACGGGCAACGATGTAACGCAGCAGCTTTTTTGTTTGCGCTTTCGCATTGGCATTATAAAAGAACTCTTCGGCGCGGGTCAAGTAGCCACCATTTGCTACGTTATAAGGATTGTCGTTCCAATTGGAATTGACATTTTCTGAAAACATGCCGTGGTGAAAAATACACATTTGGAGGTTCATGTCTTTGTTGGCACATAAATCTAAAACAGAATCCTGTGTGGCGGCTGCGCCTTGACTGTAAATGCCAATGCCCGCATTAAAACCATTGTTTTTCCATTCCAATTGTTGTTGATTGAAAGCGGCGTGCCAATAGCGAACAAAATTGGCGTTGCCCGCCGAAAGATTGCCTATGATTTTAGTGTAATTTCCCAGGCTGTTCCATGCCACATTGATGCCCAAAGGATAATAAGGCTCGCCTGTAGTACGTCGAAAATATTGGTGATTGAAGGAATCCACGTTAATAATACCCTTTCCAGAGGCATTTGCACCCACATTTACGGTTGTTTCAGCCGATTGAATCGTGCCTTGAGCATCGGTCAAACGCAGCACAATTTTATGAACGCCTGTTTGTTTTGAGCTAAACCGAATTGCCCAATTTTGCAAACTCGAATCTGCTGCCCATTGACCGTTTTGATAACTCTGCTGCACAAAATAAAAAGCAGGAACGGTTATTTGTTGCTGATTGGGCAAGGTAATGAGTGCATCTGCTTTGACTTCATCGGGGTTATAGACGTTTGTATAATTGGCATTTATCAAAAACCAACCCTCAATTTTGGCATTTACTGAGGGGGTCGGTGTGATGATTGACAAACGCCCCAAACGTGACCCAACAGGATAAACGGCTTGCGCTACTTGAATACTTGTGCTGTTGTTGTCATTGTCCGTCACCGTGAGTTTGACGCGGTAAATGCCTTCATTTATGAATTTATGGCTCACTATTTTACCTGTATCCATTGTTCCATCTTGAAAATTCCAATGATACGACTTGATACTACCATTGAAATCATAAGAGTTTGAGGCATCGAAACGCACCGTATCACCTGCAAAAGCCTTCGGTTTGGAGGACGTGAAAGCTGCCACAGGAAAGCCATTGCCAGCCAAAGGATTGTTCAATTTGAAATCATCGAAATAGACATTGCCGCTTGATGAACCGCCATTGATATTTATCTCTAAACGTGTAAAGTCTTGATTGATAACGCTTCTGATGTCAAAAACACAATCCGTCCAAGCATTTGCTGACACCATAAAATTGTAATTGGTTGACCAATTTTCAATGACGACTTGACTACCGTTCCACACCTTTATATATACACGGGCGGCAAAAGCGGACCTTATTTTAAAATTCAACTCCGTATTGCCCAATATGAATTTTTTAGTCTCTGCAAACGTCAAGTAAAAGGCTGTCCAATCGCCCGCAGGTTTATTCATAAAACCCACTTTGTTGCTTGGATTCGACGCATTTTTATCGGGATTGTCAACAACCATAACGCCTTGTGGTGTCAATGTCGGCGATGTATTGGCGGTTTCAAAGTCCGCAAGATTGACTTGCGCTTTGATATCCGTGTACATAAATGAGAGCGTGAATATGAGTAGCTTGTAAAGATGTTTCATATAGAAGTATTTTTAAAAATTTGGACAAAGTGAGCGGGTGATTTTAAATCACCCGCTCACTGCGCTGTGCTATAATGAGTAACGAAGTGACAAAAGGAAAAATGATTGTGCAAAGTTCTAAAATTTGCCAAATACTGATGGGGGGTAAATGTTTCAAAAATAGGACTAAAAACCCAATTTCATTTTGCTAATACCTGAATTTTAAATAAAATATTACGCGTGTTACATTACACCCCGACTTTTGTAAGATTCCTCGCCCATCTCTTTCAAGCCTGTATCTGAACTTTGCATCAAAGATATTTATAAAACAAAAGATGATCATGTTATATAAAAGGACAACTTTACTATTCACCTTCTTTTTTGCGATAGTGGCTTTGAACGCTCAAACACTCTCGGATAAAAATGCGACAAAACGCACAAAGCGGCTCTATACCAATATGACTAAAATGGTCAATGACAGTGCCGTTATGTTCGGTCATCAAGACGATTTAGCGTATGGCGTGGGTTGGCGCAATATTAAAGACAAGTCAGATGTACACAGCACTGTTGGCGACTACCCCTCAGTATTTGGTTGGGATTTGGGGCATATTGAGGTGGATTCTACAAGAGAACTCGACGGTATTCCTTTCGTTGATTTGCGTAACTATATCAAACAAGCCTATAAAATGGGTGGCATCAGCACCATCAGCTGGCACTTAAACAACCCTGTTTCAGGCGGTTCTGCTTGGGATACAACAGCTGCCGTTAGCCAAATTTTACCAGGCGGCGAACAGCATGATAAATTCATTTCGTGGATAGATAAGGTAGCGGATTTTGGTTTGTCCTTGAAATCAGGCTTTTGGGGCAAAAAAATCCCTGTTATTTTCAGACCCTATCACGAACACACAGGCAAATGGTTTTGGTGGGGCGATGGCAATTGTACTGCGGATGAGTACAAAGCCTTGTGGCGTATGACGGTTGATAGGCTGCGTGAACGAGGTGTTGACAATTTCATTTATGCCTATTCGCCCGATAATTTTAAGTCGAAAGAACACTATATGGATTTCTATCCTGGCGATGATTATGTGGATATTTTAGGGCATGACCTCTATCATCGCCTTCAAGTGCCCGATTCTACGAATCTTTTTATTGAAAAACTCAACACTCATTTTCAAATCATTTCAGAACTCGCTCAAGAACACAACAAACTTATAGCATTCACAGAAACAGGTCTTGAAATGGTTTCGATGCCCGATTGGTGGACAAATGTGTTGTGGCAAGGTATTAAAAACCACAAAGTCGCTTATGTTTTGGTTTGGCGCAACGGACGACCTAATCACTTCTACGCCCCTTTCCCGAATCAAGCGAGTGCCGCCGATTTTCAAAAGTTCTATGAAAATGAACGCGTGTATTTTTCTAAAAAAGCAAAAGGAAAGAAACTGTATCGGTAATGGTGAATGGTGAATGTTTACCCCCTCAGTATTTTTAATTCTAGAACAAGTCATAGAGCTACGCTCCGATAGTGGTAGCCCGTATCATAAATATCTCTGTTTCAGGGCGTAGTGCTACGTTACGCAATTTCAGCACTATTCATTCTCAGTATCATAAATATCTCTGTTTCAGGGCGTAGCCATACTACTTATTAGAAAGTACCACAACTCAACGATAAAATCAAAACAAAATGAAGTTAGCAACTATTGACCTTTTAATTATCCTCGCCTACCTCGTTACGACCGTTGTGATTGGTTTGATAATGAAAAACAGAGCACGGGAAAGCCAGTCGGACTATATGCTCGGCGGCAAAAAACTGCCGTGGTATATGCTCGGTTTATCGAACGCTTCAGATATGTTCGACATATCGGGAACAATGTGGATGGTGACGATTTGTTTTGTTTATGGCGTAAAAAGCATGTGGATTGTCTGGTTATGGCCTGTTTTCAATCAAATTTTCCAAATGATGTACCTCTCGAAGTGGCTGCGTCGCTCCAATGTTTCGACAGGTGCAGAATGGTTGCGGACACGTTTTGGGTCGGGCAAAGGTTCTGAATTGTCACATATTATTACCGTGGCTTTTGCTTTGATTGGATGCTTGGGCTTTTTGGCTTATGGCTTTGTCGGTTTGGGCAAATTCATAGAGTTGGTCTTGCCGTGGGATGTGGTTGCGCCCTATTTGCCGTTTTCATTGTCTCCTACCTTTGTTCCTCATTTTTATGGTTTGATATTCACTTTATTCGCTGTCTTTTATTCCGTCGTGGGTGGTATGCAAAGTATTGTTTGGGGTGATGTGGTCATGTACACCATCATGACAATTGCTTCGATATGTATTGCGGTGATTGCGATGACAAGCCTAAATGGTCAGACCTTAAATACGCCCGAAGGTTGGTCAAACCCCTTTTTTGGCTGGAATCTGAACATGGATTGGTCGAGTATCAATCCCGATGTCAACAAAAAGATAGTGGACGATGGCTTCTCGCCGTGGGGTGCTTTCTTTATGATGATGGTTTTCAAAGGCATTTTTGCGAGTTTGGCGGGTCCTGCGCCGAATTACGATATGCAAAAAATCCTTTCCACAAAATCGCCCGAAGACGCTTCTAAAATGTCGGGTTTTGTATCGGTCATCCTTTTGCCTGTGCGCTATGCGATGATAATGGGTTTTACGGTTTTAGCGATTTTGTATTACGACAAACTCAACTTGCATTCCGCAACAGGCATTGATTTTGAGCGCATTCTCCCTTCTTCGATTGTTCAATTCACGCCGCCTATTGTGCGTGGCATAATGTTAGCGGGTTTAATGGCGGCTTTTATGGGCACTTTTGCAGGTACGCTCAATGCTGCACAATCCTATTTTGTCAATGATGTGTATTTAAAATATCTCAATCCAAATGCCTCTTTACGTCGCGTTATCAGCATGAATTATATTGTTGGGCTTTCCGCCGTTGGTTTAAGTGTGCTTTTGGGCTTTTTTGCACAAGACGTAAATGTGCTTTTGCAATGGATAGTCTCGGCTTTATACGGTGGTTATGTGGCAGCCAATGTCCTGAAATGGCATTGGTGGCGGTTCAATGCGACGGGTTTTGCTTATGGTATGTTGGCGGGTATCGTTGTGGCGTTGATTTTCCCTGTGGCGTTTCCTAATATTTTACCCTTGTGGTTGTTTCCTGCCTTATTCGCTGTTTCGATGGCAGCGAGTGTCATGGGTTCTTTGATGTCTGAACCAACCGACGAAGCGGTATTGAAAAGTTTTTACAAAACCGTTCGCCCATGGGGTTTTTGGCAACCGATACACGATAAAGTTGTCGCAGAAGACCCTGATTTCACAACAGATGCCGATGCGCGTTTGGATATGTTCAACGTCGTTATCGGCATTATATCACAATGCTGTCTCACCTTATTACCCATGTATTTTATTCTTTCGATGCCTATGCCGCTTTTTGTTGTGGTTGCTTTACTCGTCGTTTCTGCCTTCATTTTGAAACGCACTTGGTGGGACAAACTGCAAAACACAGAAACGCCCCCCTCAGTATTAGGGGCAGGAAAGACATGGAAAACGATTGTAGATGCTAAAAAGTAGCTGTGAAAAAGTAAATGTTGAACTAAAAAATAGCTTCTCCAAAATTCCGAAGGAATTGAATATAAATAACCGTAGATGAAATCTACGGAAAAAACAATGGACATCCTCACAATTCCGAAGGAATTGAATGTAAATAACCGTAGATGAAATCTACG
>JAYVFS010000211.1:0-31933 GCA_043772905.1 Saprospiraceae bacterium
TCACAATTCCGAAGGAATTGAATGTAAATAACCGTAGATGAAATCTACGGAAAAAACAATGGACATCCTCACAATTCCGAAGGAATTGAATGTATAAAATGCCCATAATTACTTGACATTCAACCCCTTCGGAGTTGAGCGCTCGCTTTGAGTTTACCCGTAGATTTCATCTACGGTTATTCATATTCAATTCCTTCGGAATTTTGGAGAAGCTATTTTTTGCATAACCCTTAGACTATTCTTTCATTCAATTTAATAACTAAACTAAATAACTAGTATGATGAAAAAAAGCTTTACGCACATTTTAACCCCTTTACTGAGGGGGGCATTGTCAGCTGCCTTGTTGCTGATAATGACAGTCACAGCCCAAAGTCAAGTAAGCGGAAAGGTACTTGACGAAAAAAGCCAGCCCATGGTAGGTGCCAGTGTGGTTGTGGAAGGCAAAAAAGGCGTCGGCTCATTGTCTGATGTGGACGGTAATTACAGTGTGCCTGCTCAAAAAGGAGATATTTTAGTTATCTCTTTTGTCGGTTATGAATCACAAAAAATGACTGTTACGGCATCAATCCAAGACATTACGATGCAGCCGAATGATGTTTTAGACCAAGTCGTCGTCGTCGGTTATGGCGCAGTCAAAAAGCGTGACTTGACGGGTTCGGTGGGTTCTGCTAATATGAAAGAGATATTGCAAGCAGCACCAACAAATATCTCACAAGCCTTACAAGGTCGTTTGGCGGGTGTGATGGTTCAAAAAAATGACGGTGCGCCCGGCGCAGGTGTCAGCATTCAAATACGAGGAGCGAACTCATTTTCGAGTAATACCGAGCCTTTGTATGTCATTGACGGCATTCCGTTTTCTTCGGGTGGCGGTGCTTCGTCGGCAATTGTCGGTGGTGGCACAGACGGAACGAGCCAAACAGCAAACCCGCTTTCTTTTTTGAATCCAAATGATATTGAAAACATTGAGATTCTAAAAGATGCGTCTGCAACAGCTATTTATGGCTCACGTGGTGCAAATGGTGTTGTGTTGATTTCAACTAAAAAGGGTTCAACTTCGGGTCGTCACAACCTTGAATTTACTATGAACTACGGTGTTGCGGAAGTTAGCAAACAGATTGACATGATGAATGCCTATCAGTACGCTTCTTACATGAACGAAGGTACTATCAATGGCAAACTGTACGAAGGGCGCAACTACACGAAGTTGCCTTTCCCGGGTATCTTCACTTCGGACACGATTTTTAAAGACAATGTCAACAAAGTCGGTATTGAAAAGATAACGAAATACTACGAACCCAAGCCCGAAGATTATATTGATGGTTTGTCCGCTGACCTTTACAACGATTTAAGGGTTGATAATTTTAAAGGCACAAATTGGCAAGACGAAATTTTCAGACGTGCCTTGACAAAGGACTATACTTTGAGCTATAACGGTGGCTCGCGTGAAGGCGGCTATTCTGTTTCTGCCAATTATTTAGACCAAGATGGTATTATTGAAAACTCGAATTACAAGCGTTACAGTTTGCGTGGCAACATTTACCGCACTTTCAATAAGTGGATAACGGTGAACAGCAATACCAACTTTACGAGGTCGGACAACAATTTCGTACCGACGAACTCTGGTAGTGGTTCAGGCTCAAGTCTGCAAGGGATTTTAAGAACGGCTTTGGTCTATTTACCGACCAATCAGATATTTGACCCATCAGAAAATCAAGCAAAAAACAGTGAATTGTTCTGGTTGATGGCGAATCCTTCTTATTATGTCCGCAACATGAAAAACGATTTGACAACAAACCAAATCTTTTCATCTAACTCTGTTGAGTTGCAATTGCTCCCTTTTTTGAAATTCAGACAAAATGTCGGCTTCAATTACAGCCTCAACGAGCGTGAACAATACTACGGCAGACTGTTGATGGAAGGTCGTGAACCGAAGAACGGTTTAGCGAGCCAAAACTCTGGCACTTGGTCTTCTACGACGTTGGAATCTGTTTTGTCTTTTGACAAAGAGTTTGGCAAACACCACGTTTCGGCTATGGCGGGTGGTACACGTGAGTTTTGGACGTATAAGTTTTTCAATGCGTCTGCCAGTAATTTCCCTGATGATTTGACACAATCGTATAACTTCAAACGGGGTTCGCAATCTACTTATTTGATTGAAAGCGGACGTTCAGAAGGTGGCATCATCTCTTTCTTAGGTCGTGCGAATTACAATTACCAAAGCAAATATCTTTTGACTGCTTCGTTCCGTCGTGATGGTTCAACGAACTTCTCGGCTAACCATAAGTGGGCGAATTTCTACTCATTTGCAGGCGCATGGCGACTTTCAGAAGAAAAAATCATTAAAAGTTTGAACCTTTTTGATGATTTAAAACTCCGTGTCGGTTACGGTCAAACAGGCAATCAATCTATCGGCCCATACCAAACGCTTGACCAATTGCAACCTTTAAACGGTGTGTTGAATGGCGTTCAAGTGCCGGGTCTTGTTGAAGGCTACCGTCCTGCAAACCCTGATTTGTTTTGGGAAACAACCAACCAATACAATGCGGGTATAGATGCTTCTTTCTTCCGCAACAGATTGACTTTAACGGCTGATATTTATACAAAAAAGACGATTAACCTATTGACGGACGAGCAAACGCCGCCAAGTTCTGGTTTCACAACAAAATATAAAAATGCCGCTTTTGTCAACAACAAAGGACTTGAATTGTCGGCTACGGCTTATATGTTGCCATCAACCAATCCTTTCCAATGGATTTTATCGGGCAATATCAGTTTCAACCGCAACGAAATTGGCGGCTTGGCAAGTGATCAATATGCTTCTGACCTTTATTATAATGTCAATCAATTATTTTTAAGACGTAATGGTTTTCCAATCGGTGTTATATATGGTTTAAAAACAGATGGTTTCTATGACAATTTAGCAGAGGTCGTCGCTGACCCTTCAAAAACAGGTTTAAGCGAAGCGTCTCAAAGAGAATTAATTGGTGAAATCAAATATCTAAATACAGACAGCGACCCAAAGAATATCAATGAAAAAGACCGTGTGGTTATTGGCAATACCAATCCTGATTACATTTTTGGTATCAACAACACGTTCAATTACAAAAATTGGAATTTCAGCTTTTTCCTACAAGGCGTGCAAGGCAACAGCATTTTGAATGCTAATTTATTCGATTTGGTTGTCGGTGATGTTCGTAATGCACCTACTGCCGCTTATACGAATCGTTGGACACCTGAAACCGCTGCCACGGCTCTTTATCCAAAAGCATGGCGTACAGAACGCCGTGAACGGCGCATCAGTGACCGTGATGTTGAAGATGGTTCTTATGTCCGTTTGAAAAATGTGAGCATCGGTTACACATTGCGCTATCCCGTCAAAGGCATCGCTTCTTTGTACATCTATGCCAATGCCACAAACCTTTGGACAAGCACAAAGTACAGTTGGTATGACCCTGACGTAAACGGTTTGGGTTCATCTGGCGGTCGTCGTGGCGTGGATATTAACTCATATCCAAATGCTCGGAGTTTTAACTTAGGCTTGAAGGTTGGGTTTTAAAAAAGGTAGTGGTATTGACCAATACCCCCTCAGTATTTTAAGCGTTTTTTGTCATTCGGAGGGCAACCACCTAACATCGGCGAGTTTGGTAGTGGCGGATTTCAATCCGCCGTGATAGTAGTAGCGGATTTCAATCCGCCGTGAAATATACTCCAAATATCTTCGCGTTCCGTAGTAACGGCACATTTTAATACATTTTAAATGTGTCGTTCTTATGGAACGCTCTTGGAAAAACTTAAACATTTACGGCGGGTTGAAATCCGCCGCTACCAAACTTGCCGACGTTTAGAAGAGAAGAGTATTTAGCCATTCAAAATATTATCAAAGCGACCCCCTCAGTATAAAATGGGTAAAAGCCCAATCAGTCTAATTTTTAATTATAATAAAATAAAACAATCATGAAAAGATATATGACTTTCTTATTGCTTACCGGTTTGACTTTTATGACAAACTCTTGCTCTAAGGATATTTTAGATGAAAAAGTCTATGACTTTATCTCCCCGAGCAGCTTGGAAGACAGCGAAGCGGGTGCAGAACTTTTGTTGCAAGGCACGTACACGACCTTGAACGAGAACCTTTTCAGATATGATATATGGCCTCGTATTGCCGATTTTGACACCGACTTCACAACGGGGCCCAGTTGGGCATTTGGCTCAATCGGTTCAGGTCAGTTTCTAAAAGATGGCTATATCTATGAAAACTCTTGGAACGGTTTATACAAAATAATTCACCGTGCGAATGTTGGCATCGAAACATTAGAAAAAATGACTTTCGAAGCATCGAAAAGGAACGATATGATTGGTCAATTCCAATTTGCAAAAGCATGGTCGTATTTTCAGTTAGTGCGTATGTTCGGCGCAGTACCCCTTCGCAAAGGCTCTTTGGGCTCGGGCGAAGACCCGCAACAACCGCGTGCAGCAGTCAAAGATGTTTATGCTGAAATCATCCGTATCTTGAAAACATCGGAAGGCAATTTGTTGCCACGTGGCAATGCGAAGCAAAAGCTGGGTCAAATCAGTAAAGGCGGTGCGTCGGCTTTATTGGCAAAAGTTTATGTGACCATGGCTTCGGGCGCATTGCAAGGCGCACAAATCAGCGTCAAAGGTGGCAAAGCCCTGGTAGCTGATGGTTCATTGAAGCCAACGCCTGACGTTTTAACGTTGACTAAAAAACAAGTAGCGGGTTTAGAAAGCATCAATGCTGCCGATTATTTCAAATTAGCCCGTGACAAGGCAAAGGAATTGATGGCAAGCAAAGAGTTCTCTTTGTTCCCAACTTACAGCGAAATCTGGAATGTTTCTAACAGAAACAAAGGCGAACACATCTTTATGGTACAAGCCCTCAACGGCAGCAGTGCTTTGGGTCTTGGCCTAAACACTTGGAATTTAGGCTATATTAATAACGCAGGTGAAATCGCAAATGGTCGTTGGACAGGTATGCGCAACCATTGGTACGAACTATTTGAAGATGGCAAAGACGAACGTGTTGTCAAAGGTGTGCAACATCGTTGGCAACAATGGGGTGCGACCCACTACTATCCCCCTAAACATGCCGCAAACGTCACTGCCAAAGACCCGCTTTATGGTTATGATGGTTCTGAAACCAATTGGGGAAATAAAGAATTTTACTATGCGGGCTTGACCAAGTTTGGTGCTGTTACCGACAATAAAATTGACAGAACAGACTACCATTATCCACTTATACGCTATGCAGATGTGGTGTTGATTATGGCTGAAGCAGAAAACGAAGTCAGTCCTGCTTCCGCAGACGCTTATGCCGCATTGAACAGCATCCGTACTCGGAGTAACGCCTCGCCCGCACCGACGGGTATGAGCCAAACCCAATTCCGTTCATTCGTTTTTGAAGAGCGCGGTCGTGAGTTAGCACTCGAAATGGAACGCCGTTGGGACTTAATCCGTTGGGGTATCTACATAGACGTTATGAATGCGATTGATGTGGATGAAAACAACATCGTGAAGCGTCGGGAGACTAAAAACCTCCTTTATCCTGTGCCAATTCAAGAACTCAATACGAATAAATTGTTTGGCAATCAAAACCCGGGTTGGTAATATAAATGATTTGTCATGGGGCGTAGCCCTATAACTCAAACTACCCCCTCAGTATAAAGCGAGTATTTAGCTAACATTCAATCAAAATAATAAAATAAATGAAAAAGATATTTCAATATAATTATTTAATCATTGGCTTGATGGCGACTATGGGCGCGGGTGCGTTTGTCGCTTGCCAAAAAGACATCATTGCGGCTGACCCTGTGGGAGCGGCTTGTGCGGGTTCGCCGTCGATGTCTGCTGTTGCCTTGCCGTCCAATCGGGATACTTCCTTGAAAGAAGCGAAAATGACGGATTGGATTATCGTCAAAGGCGCAAATCTTTGTACGCCCACAAAGGTTTTAGTGAACGATATTGATGTCAATGTCGCTGAAATCAGTGCCAGTGGTAATGAATTTACCTTCAAAATACCCAAAGCATTGCCTAAAACCATCAATAACAAGATCACTTTTACCAATGCGGTCGGTACAAGTACATTTGATTTCAAGATCATTGTGCCCGATTTGGCTTTCACAGGTTATGGTGGCGACATTGAAGAGTACACACCTGTTGGTCAAAATTTGATTATCAAAGGTCAAAACCTCGACCTCTATGGCTATACTTTGGAGACGACGACTGTTTTATTCGGCACGACTTCGGTTAAACCAACCAAAGTAACGGACTCCGAAGTACATGTAACTGTTCCCACAAGTGCCGTTGCCAATACGGTTGTTAAAGTAAAAAATGCAACGCTTGAGAAAGAAGTGCCTATTTATTATAAAGACAAACGGGGCGTTATTTATGATTTAGATCCACTCACAGGTTGGACACCCACAGTTGTGTCAAATGGTCCTACACCGCCGCCTGTTTTGAATAATTATTGTGCTTTTGCAACAAACTATGCTTCGGGATGGGGTTGGCAAGAAGATATGCACATCGCCAACATGGTGAAATTGGCAGATTATGGCATCACCGCAGGCGCAGCGTCTCGCTTTGTCGTCAAATTTGAAGTCAACGTCACGGCTGATTGGACTTCTGACCCGATGCGTATTTGGTGGAAATCAAAAACAGGGACTTTCAACTACAATTTCCCTTGGGGTGGCGGTAGTTTTAATGGCACTGCTTACAAAACAAGCGGTTGGAAAACTGTTACCATTCCGCTTGCTGACTTCATTTACAGTGAAGATGATGCAGGTGCAAAGAAAGGTCAAAAGGTCACGGCTTTGGATGCTGAAAGCGTGGGTCAACCTATTGAAATACGCCTCTTCATTCAAGGACCTGATGCTAAAAAGTTGAATACTTATTGGGATAACTTCCGTATTGTACCAAAATATTAAAGGACGGTGTAAATTATAACATACCCATTCAATCCCGAAGGGATTCAACGTGAATAACCCCGAATGAAATTCGGGGAAAAAGCAGAGAAGTTTGTCTCTAACTCCGAAGGAGTTCAACAGTATGAAGCGACTATTAAGTTCAACTCCTTCGGAGTTCAAGCACATCGCTGGTTATTTCCCCGAATTTCATTCGGGGTTATTCATGTTGAATCCCTTCGGGATTGAGATAATTTTAACTTGAAGCGGATATTTTATTTTTTGTACCTTTCCTAATTGTATTTTTAGACAAAAATAGGAAGGCATACCCCTCAGTATGCCTTCTGTTTTTATATCTTAATTTATGAGGATTCATTTTAAAAATATCTATTATGAAAAAAATTATCATTCTTATCCTTATCGTTTCAAGCCTTTATTGTGCCAAAGCACAAACCAATGACTTACCTAAAATAAGCGTTAAAGACAATAATTTCGTTACCGAAACAGGTAAAACCTTTATTTTTAGAGGTTTAAACGCCAGTGACCCTGATAGACTGATGAATATCGGTCATTGGAACAAAGCCTATTTTGAAGAAATGAAAGCTTGGGGCGCAAACGTCGTCCGTTTCCCAATTCATCCAAATGCGTGGCGCAGACAGGGCAAAGAAAAATACCTCAAAATGCTAGATGAGGGCGTAGCATGGGCAAAAGAATTGGGCATTTATGTCATCATGGATTGGCACAGCATCGGCAATTTGCGGACGGAAATGTATCAAAACGATATGTACGAAACTACGCAAAAAGAAACGTTTGAGTTTTGGCGCACGATGGCAAAACACTACAAAGGCAACACAACCGTCGCTTTTTTTGAACTTTTCAATGAGCCAACCATCTATAATGGACAATTGGGAACGTGTTCATGGGCAGATTGGAAAGGCTTGATGGAAGAAATCATCGGCATCATTCGAGCGCATGGCAATACAGCGATTCCTTTGGTTGCAGGTTTCAATTGGGCTTATGATTTAACGCCTGTTGCCACCGACCCCATAAAAGCAGAAGGCATTGCCTATGTATCGCACCCTTACCCGATGAAGCGCGAAAAACCTTGGGAAGATAAATGGACAAAAGATTTTGGCTTTGTCAAAGAAAAATATCCTGTTATTTTAACTGAAATTGGCTTCTCTGGTGCAGAAGAAACAGGCGCACACATACCTGTTATCAGCGACGAATCTTATGGCGATGCCATTACTAAATACTGCGACGACAAAGGTATTTCGTGGGTTGTTTGGGTCTTTGACCCTCAATGGGCACCGCGCCTTTTTACCGATTGGAATTATCAATTGACCCGCCACGGTAAATATTTCAAAAAGGCTTTAATGGATAGAAAATGATATGAACTACTATAAAATCATCTACTTCTCTTGCTTTTTAGCTGCGTTTAGTGCTTGTACGGCACCCCGTTTGACGACCACAACGGCGACAGATGAAGTCGTAACGTATCATGGACGGACGCTCAAAAACGCTCAAAATGACGTTGATTTGATAAGCTCTGCGGCTTATGCAGAATTTCAATTTACGGGAAACACTTGTGTCCTATCGCTCATAAATCATGCTGCACCAACGGACTATAATTATGTCGCTATTGAGTTGGACAATGAATACAAGGGGCGTATCAAAGTGAGCAATGCGACACCCACAAGTTTTACAATCAAAGCCAATCAAAAAAAAGAGTGGCATCTGTTGCGTATTTTCAAAGCCACTGAACCTCAAAATGGGGTCATAACTATAAAAAGTATCAGAGCGCAAAAGCTCCAAAAACTGCCCCATTCAAGCCCCAAAAGCATTGAGTTTATTGGCAACAGCATCACTTGCGGCATGGGCAACGATGCGCAAGACATTCCTTGTGGCAGCGGCAAATGGTATGACCAACACAATGCCTATTGGAGTTATGCCACAAAGGTCGCACAAGCTCTTGACCTCGATTTTACCCTAAATTCAATAAGTGGTGCAGGCATTTATCGAAATTGGAACAGCGACAGCCCCACAGTACCGCAACAATACAACCAAACTTATTTAGTCTTGGATAGTATTCAAAAATGGGATTTTTCGCGCAAACAACCCGATATTGTTTCCATTGCCTTAGGCACAAACGATTTAAGTTTAGGGGATGGCAAAACAATGCGACTGCCTTTTGATTCAACTTTATTTGTCAATACCTATTTTGATTTTATAAAAACCATTTACAGCCATTCGCCCAATACACAATTCCTTTTGCTCAATAGCCCAATGGTTGCGGGCGAAAGAGGGGTTCTGTTGACAAATTGCCTAAAAGCTGTGCAAGAAAAAGCGGCGGATGAACTGCCTGAAATGAAAAATATTAAGGTCTTTGAATTTACAGCTGTCTCTGCAACAGGCTGTTCAGGGCATCCCAATGCCGCAGAACATGCGTTAATGGCGCAACAATTATTGCCTTTTATGCGAAAGGTTGTAGAAGATTTAAAATAAAAATTATTATGGAAAAAGCATTCGAAAAGCGATTAGAAAAATTAGAAATCGCTCACAATAAATTAATTATAAAAAAGAATAAAAAACAAAAACTCGGCAACGGCATTTTTGACCGCTATAAGAATCCTGTTTTAACGGCTGCTCATACGCCACTCTTTTGGCGTTACGATTTGAATCCCGAAACCAATCCATATTTGATGGAACGTTTTGGCATCAATGCTACTTTCAACGCCGGCGCAATGAAATGGCAAGACAAATATGTGGTGGCGGTACGTGTTGAAGGCATGGACAGAAAATCCTTTTTTGCCATTGCTGAAAGCCTAAATGGTATTGATAATTTCCAATTTTGGGCATACCCTTGCACTATTCCCGAAACCGAAGACCCCGATATCAATATCTATGATATGCGCCTTGTGCAGCATGAAGACGGCAATATTTATGGCTTGTTTTGCAGCGAGCGCAAAGACCCCTCAGTACCTGCATCCGATACATCGAGCGCAACGGCTCAATGCGGTATTGTTCGCACCAAAGACTTAAAAACGTGGGAACGTTTGCCCGATTTGAAATCCACTTCTATGCAACAGCGCAATGTCGTTTTGCACCCCGAATTTGTGAACGGCAAATATGCTTTTTACACCCGTCCGCAAGATGGTTTTATTGAAACAGGCGCAGGTGGCGGCATCGGCTTTGGTTTGGCAGATAAAATGGACGGTGCAGTGGTTGAATACGAGACGATTTTAGATGAAAAACGCTATCATACCGTCTATGAAGTCAAAAATGGACAAGGTCCCGCACCTTTGAAAACCGCACACGGTTGGCTGCATTTGGCGCATGGTGTCAGAAATACTGCCGCAGGTTTGCGCTATGTTTTATATTTGTTTATGACTGACTTACAAGACCTTACAAAGATTATTTACAAACCCGCAGGTTATTTCATTGCGCCCGAAGGCGAAGAACGCATCGGCGATGTCTCCAATGTTGCCTTCTCCAATGGTTGGATTTTAGACGATGATGGAACGGTTTTTATCTATTATGCCTCATCAGACACCCGTTTGCATGTAGCCACTTCAGCACTTGACCAATTGCTTGATTATTGCATGAACACAGCACCAGACGGCTACCGTTCTGCCGCTTCGGTCGAGACCTTGAAAGCGATTATTGATAAAAATTTGAATAAAAAATAAAACACATAGTCACAGTAGGGCACATAGCTTTTTCTTTTTAAAAAAAAGCTATGTGTCCTACTGTGACTATGTGTTGACCAAAAAAAATGGATATTAAAACATACAAATCAGAAGTCGAACACGAACTGAATAATATCCTCAATTTTTGGGTGATGAAGACTTTTGATGAAAAAAACGGCGGTTTCATCGGCAAAATGGACATCAATGGTTGTATTGACTACAATGCACCAAAAGGTTTGGTTTTGAATGCCCGTATCCTTTGGACATTTGCAGCCGCTTATAAAAGAAAGCCAAAAGCGGAATATTTGGCAACGGCATTACGGGCTTTTAAGGCTTTGAAAGTATTTAAAGACAACGCATTTGGCGGTTACTATTGGTCAATTCAACCCAATGACGACCCCCTTCCCGAAGGAATCGGGATTTCGTCCCTCAACAGTACAAGAAAGCAAATTTATGGTTTGGCATTCGTCATGTATGGTTTAAGCGAATTTTATGCTATTTCCAAGGAAAACGATGTCAAAAACGAGTGTATCGCCATTTTCAATTGGATTGAAAAACACAGTTTTAACCCTAAAAACAAAGGCTATTTAGAAGCTGTTGCAAGAGATGGCTCGCCGCTTGAAGATATGCGTTTGAGTCCGAAAGACAGAAATGACCCCCTCAGTATGAATACGCATTTGCACATTTTGGAGGCTTATACAAACCTCTATCGTATCTGGCAAGACGACTTTTTGGAGCAACAAACAGAGAATTTAATTGACCTCTTTTTAAACCATATCATTGATTCAAAAACCAAACATCTCATTCTCTTTTTTGATGAAAATTGGCAACCAACAGACAACGAAATCAGTTACGGACACGACATCGAAGCCACTTGGCTCGTCCTTGAAGCAACCGAAGTGATGCAGTACCGTGTTGAAGAAGCCAGAAAAATAGCTGTTGAAATCGCTTATGCAACGACAAAAGGCTTGCAAATAGATGGTGGACTTGATTATGAAGCACACCGCAAAGAACGACATTGGTGGGTACAAGCTGAAGCAATGGTGGGGTTTTTAAATGCTTATGAGTTGTCAAAAGAGCCTCATTTTTTAGATAAATCCTTACTTTGTTGGGATTTTACTAAAAAATACTTCTTAGATACTGAAAATGGTGAATGGTTTTGGGGTTATACTGAGGGGGGGCAATTGATGCGCAACGAAGATAAAGTAGGCTTTTGGAAATGCCCTTATCACAACGCACGGGCGTGTATGGAAGTCAGTAAAAGGTTAGCGCATTTGTAACTATTTCAATAGATAAACAATGAAAAAGATAGGTTTTTGTGTTCTGCTCATCTGCTTAACGAATGTTGCTTTTGCTTTTCAACCAAGTAAAAAACAACCGAATGTCATTCTTATAATCGCCGACGACCAAGGTTGGGGCGATTTGAGTATGCACAAAAACCCATACATCGAAACACCTAATTTTGATAAAATGACAGAAGCAGGCGCACAGTTTGAACGTTTTTTTGTCAGTCCGCTGTGTGCACCGACACGCGCCAGTTTACTGACGGGCCGCTATCATTTGCGAACAGGCACCGTTTCGGTTTCAAAAGGATTGGAGGTGATGAATACCGAAGAAACGACTTTGGTGGATTTATGTGGTTTAACATCGGTCAAAACATTGCCTTTAGATGGCATCAGTTTAGTAAAACAGCTTTTAGAAAATCCCGATGAACGTTTAGACCGCACGCTGTTTACACACGTCAATCCGAATGATAAAGAACTGACTTCGCAACCGAGTGGCTTGCGCAACAACCAATATCGTTTAGTGATTCAAAAAGACAAAACGGAATTGTACGATATGATTGCCGACCCTTCGCAAAGCAAAGATATAACTGCCGAAAAGCCCGAAATAACAGCGGCACTACTAAAACAATATCAAAATTGGTTTAATAATGTGTCAAAAGAGGTGAAACTGAACCGCCCTATATCAATTGTAGGCGATGAAATCCGTTTACCCGCTTATGAATCGCAGTTTTCAGGCGCATTGAAATATAAAGAAGGGCATGGTTGGGTGCATGATTGGTTGCTCAATTGGACAAGTCCGAAAGATACAATTCAGTGGACCGTTGATGTATCTGATGCCGCTTTGTATGAAGTCGTTTTAGAATATACTTGTTCAAAAGGACAAACGGGTTCTGTGGTTGAATTGTCTATGGGCAATCAAAAAACGCAAAACACACTCACAAAGACCAATTCTAATGAAATGATAGTCAGCCCTGACCGTGTGCCGCGAAAAGAAGTGTATGAAAAAAGAAGTTGGTAAAAACAAAAGATTGGTAAAATACAATTGCCAAAAGGGATTCACCAATTGGTTTTGACAGCCCCCTCAGTAAAAACGGGGGAAGTAGCGGAATTTAATGCGGTTATTTTGAAAAAAACTAATTAGTTATGACAAACCTTCAAGAAAAAGAGCGTTTAAGTGTTTAATTTTTATAAAAAAAATCCTTCTCTATTCTTACTGCATTTCATGTCATAATATGCAAAGCTGAACAAAGAAGGATTTACTAAATTACTAAACAACTAAACTCAAGATTTGAATTTTGTTTTCTTTATAGTGCCATTTCTAACAACTACTTTAATTTCATTATCTCACTACCCGCCATTAAAAATGCCCCTGTTCCGAAATTCTGCCAACTGTCCTTTGTCGCAGGTTTGGGTTCTGCGCCAATGCCTTGCACCCAGCCGACTTTACCGTTTTCTTGTTGACAGGCTGCGATGGCATTCCAAGCTTTTATAACCACAGGTTTGTACACTTTTTTATCCAAAAGTCCTTTATTGATGCCCCAAGCCAAGGCAAAAGTGTGAAATCCGCTGCCACTGACTTCACCATGATTGAAGGCTTCGGGTGCTAATAAACTGGTGCGCCACAAACCGTCTTCAGGTTGAAGGTCTTTCATACGGTTTGCCATGTCTTTGAATAGATTTTCATAAAAAGGGCGATGCTTATAGTTAGCAGGCATATCTTCTAACAAAAGAGCCAAACCCGCTATCACCCAACCGTTGCCACGTGACCAAAATATCCTTTTACCGTTCGGCTCTTTCAAATCGGATATCGCACCAGTCCATAAAAATCGGTTGTCTCTGGCGAATAGTTTTTCTTCTTTATTGTAAAGTAAACCAACTGTTTGCATATAATATTTATGCATTTCGTCGAGATACGTGGGGTCGGTATTTTGTTTTGCGTACATGCTCAAAACGGGCGGCGTCATAAAAAGGGCATCGCACCACCACCACAACATTACTTGCTCTTTATTGCCTTTGCCGTCTCGCCACGCATGGGGCTTGTCCAAATGGTCTTTGATAATATCGTCGGTTGGTTTCAGATTGACATTTTTTGCACTGATTGCATTCAAATAGAGGTAGGGATTGCAAATAGCCAAATCGTCGGCATGATAAAATCGCTCCCACGGTTGCCATTTATTTCTATCAGCCATACTCGTTAAAGCATCTAAAAAAGTCTTGTTTTTAGTGGCTTTGTGTGCTTGAACAACACCTATATAATACGCTCCATTTGTCCAATCCGTAGGGGCTTTGGCTTGAATCGGATTTGCCTCTTGCCATGCTAAGGCTTTGACCATAGCTTGTTCGATGGTCGCATTTGAACTGCTCGTTTTAGTCGGTGTTTTACAAGACAAAAAGCTGAAAAGGGTTAGTGCTAATGTGGAAATAAAGATGTGTTTTTTCATTTTTGCTTTTAAAATATTGTTAATCAATTATTTATGCCATTAAAATTACATTAAAACCGCCAAAATACTGAAGGGGGTAAACCATCATCGAAAAATAAATTTGATACATTGTCCACGGCGCAATCACTGCCACATCACCCCCACCCTGCTGAAGTCTCTGCTTTGGGTGAACACAAAAAATGAGGGTAATAAAACTAAACAAGCCTGAAAACAGGTCTTTTCCTTTTTTTAAAATGTATTCACTTTTAACTCAACTGTATTCACACCCGACGACAAACGAATGGTTTTAAAAGCCGTATCTACCTTTTTGCCATTCAACAAAACACTGTCTCTGGGTGTAAAATTCAGTTCTAATTCCGCCGATACTGAGGGGGGTATATTGAATATGTATTTTTGTAAAACTTTACTTTTTCGCTCATAAGAGGCTGATACTAAACCATTTAACAACGGCACTTTCACTTGACTAAATGCCAATGTACTGAGTTGTGGTTTAATCTGAATGATGCCACCACCTGCCGTTTTAGGTTTTATGCCCCACATATCTCTCGCAATAATATTGGCAGGAACAGCACCCCACGCATGGTTCCAATCTGAATTGGGTTTGTATTTCATATCCCATGCTTCAAGGGTTATCGTTGAGCCGATGCGTATCATATTGTACCAACTGCGGTCACTTTTATCGGTCAATAATGTCAAGGCATAGTCTTGTTCGTTGGCATTGTAAAGCCCTTCCATGAGGTATTGTGCGCCATAAACACTACACGCCATGCCCCGTGTTTTCATAAAATCAACCACCGATTTTTTATACTTTTCAGGCACAACATCAAATGCCAAAGCGGTCATATTGGCGTGTAAAGACGAATGAGCCGTGCCTTCTCCATCCACATAAGCCCCCGTTTTTTTATCAAAAAGTTTGTCATTAATAGCTTTTTTAGCTTTTAATGCCCTTAGTTGAAAGTTTATTTCATCATCCGTTTTATTCAAAATCTTAGCAAATTCTGCCATAATTTCCATGTTTTTGTAGTAAAAACAATTAATCATGGTGTTGATAGGCATAAAAACAAAACCATCTCTTTCTCCTTCTTCCGTTGCCAATTTCCAACCTGTATCTTTTTGAGCAGGCGGCCAGTCTGTAATATCTTTCAGTTTTTCTTTCGGGTCTTTAAAGCCCAATTTTTGCATAAATTCAGGCGTATTTTTCTCCGATTGAGAGCTGATTAAACCGTCTTCACGCACCAATTCCATGAGCGTTTTATGCTTCAAAGCATCGTAATATTTCTCTATCAATTCCGTATTGCCTGTGTACATATAGTCTTGATAAAACATCATGGCAACGTGCAATTGCCATTCGGTGGGCCATGTCGGATGCTGCATAAAATACTCGATGGTATTTCGGGCAATTGCATATTCCCTATCTGTGGCGTAGTGGCTCAATTGATTGATGTAAGCATCGGCTTCGTAAGGTATGCGCTCGCGGTCACCGTCCACATACAGACCTGCAAACGTGGTGGCTTTGATAGAGTATTTACACAAATCCCAAACCTGATTGAGAATCGTGTCTGAACTGTTAAAACTACTTTGGTCGTCCTCAAAATAGCTGTGATACGCGATTTGCGTTACGTCATTTGCAAGGATATTTCCTTCTGCATTCTCAATTTCACAATACCTAAACGGCATCAAAACAGGGAATGAATCGGGCAAAGCGACAGCACCGACCTTTGTATTCCGTTTATCGGCTTTTATACTGAGGGGGTACTTTGTTTTGTTGGGTTCAACCCCTACCCTTATTTCTTGATAACGGATACTACCCGTTGGCTTTCTATTGATTTGACCATTTTCTAATTGTTCGCCTATGCGTATCGTTAAACTGTCTTTTTTTGTAGCGATATAGTTTAATTCCAAATTTGCGAACGCATCTTTACCAAAATCAATGAAATACGCATTATTTTTTTTGATAAATGTTTTTGGTTTTATTCTTTCAATTTGGAAAATATTAGGTGTAGAAATGCCGCCGCCCGTACCGCCGACTTGAAAAGATTGGCTTTCTGAATAATCGCCTGTTCTGTTCACATCATCCCAAATACGGACTTTCCAATAGTATTTAATGCCTGTTTTAAGCGGCTCGCCCTTGTGAGTAATGTTAGAAGAAGTATTTTTTCTCACTTGACCACTGTTCCAAACATCTCCAATATTATTGTCAATATTGGCTTTTGAAGAAGCGACCAATAGTTGATAAGCAGATTGAGCACCCGCTTCTTTTGGCACAAGCCAACCATATTCAGGCGTATTGTCTTTCAATAAAACCGTTTCGGGTTGTCTGATAAATTCAACCATCAAACCTGACGGAACGCCCGAATTAGGGTCGTCGTACTTATTACTAAGATTTTTGGTTTTCAGCCGAAGGCTATTCAGTATATCTTTGTATTTTGGATTTTTAGCGCGGTTATTCGTCTCTCTTGGGTCATTTTTTAAGTCGTATAATTCTTCAAGTGATTTGTCATTGACGTAACGGAAGTACTTAAAATCCTTTGTCCGCACACCTTCACTTGGCGGAATATTGTCAAATTCCCAAAGATGTTCAATCAAAACAGTATCTCGACCAATGCTTTTATTTTTACCCGAAACAAGTGGCAAAAGGCTTTTGCCATGCCAATCTTTGGGTTGCGCAATGCCCGCCATGTCTGCAATCGTCGCAGAAATGTCCACATTTAAAGCCATTTCATCGGTTTCTTGATGTTTTGCGGTTCTTGGGTCGTAGATGATAAGCGGCACTCTGACCGAATTATCATACATCAACCACTTACCCGCTAATTGCCGTTCACCTAAAAAATAACCGTTGTCGCCCATTAAAATGATAATGGTGTTTTTGTCAAGCCCCTTTTTTTCTAATTCGGCTCTAATTTTTGCTATTTCTAAATCAACTCCTGCAATCATCCGATAATACCCTTTCACCATGCGTTGGTATTTTTCGGGGTTATCGTATCGCCACGTCCACCGCAAGCGATTGAAGCCCGACTTTACCTTTTCAGGCAAGGCATTAAAGTATTTGTCTTCACCTAAATCAGGCGCAGGAATGGTGACATCTTTGAGCCAATAATCGGTTTCTTTATCCCAATAATATTGGTCGGGCGAACTGTCATGCGCATGAGGTGCGCTGAAACTTAATGACAAGCAAAAAGGCTTGTCGGTAGGTGCATTATCTATGAAATCAAGGGCTTTTTGACCTGTATAACGGGTTAAATGCACCGTGTCTTTACCCAATGTTTTGTAGTAATAGCCACGTCTATCGGGGAAATTGTCCTTTCTATCATAGTCTTCGTATTCATTAAATAGCTCATTCGCATGGTCGTATTTTACACCTAATTTTCCATAAAACGCGGTG
Organism: Saprospiraceae bacterium; assembly: GCA_043772905.1. Taxonomy (GTDB): domain Bacteria; phylum Bacteroidota; class Bacteroidia; order Chitinophagales; family Saprospiraceae; genus JAAFJT01. The sequence continues at coordinate 17,716 of JAYVFS010000211.1, forward strand.
TGATAACCTGCCCCCCTCAGTATTTTTGGGTAAGCATTTGCCATAAATTCGTCTTTAATATTGCCCGATTGAAAGGTATAACGATGCGTCCGTTCATACATACCGCTCAAAATAGACGCTCGACTCGCTGCACAAATCGGTGTTGTGACCATCGCTTTTCTGAAATAAACGCCTGATTGTGCCAATTTATCCATTTCAGGCGTGTGCGCCAATTTGTTGCCCGCATACCCCAAAGCATCCCACCGTTGGTCATCTGTTAGAATAAAAATGATATTGGGCTTTTGATTCTCTTTTGTGTTTGTTAGGGTGTGAGTAAAAGCAGTGAATTGAACGAACAGTACGCTATTCAACAGCAATAAAAAACGTATTCTTTTCATAATTTTATTAAGTTATATGACTGTGCGAACTAAATGTACACTTTCATTTTCACCTCAATATACTGAGGGGGTGCTTGATTTGTAAAATGTCGTAAAAACCCTTATTTTTGTATAAAATTCGAGATGTTTGTAATTTTGCACCTGCATATCTGGCTTTTGCAGCGGCATCCCAAAAAATACCTAAGCTTTGCGTTGCCAATTTTTTACCTTGTTTCCAACGTTTGATGTCATTATATCGGAATCCTTCTGCGAATAACTCAATGCGTCTTTCACGTCTGATTTCAACAATTAAAGGCGAAACACCATCGGAAGTATAACGTGGGTCAACTGGGATAGCCGTTAAAAGCATTTTGGGCATACCCACTCGTGCGCGTAACTTATTGACACTGAGGGATTTCTGCAACCTTGCACGGTATAATGACGGGAGCAATGTACCTTAGCCCCCTCTCCCCTATCAGAATCATGCTTCAATGTCAAAGCTTTCTCTTAGGCAGCAATCACTTAATTTTCTTGTGGTACTCTAAAAATCAGTTTGTTTTATCGCCTTCGGAGAGTTCATCTGACTTATCTGTACCTTCCAAACCTAAATAGTTATCCTTTGAAACAATAGGCTTACCGATTTGCGTTTCAAGGTTCTTTCGTGCGTTGCCTGCATATTTACCACCTTTTACGGCTGAATCGTGATTTTCATTAAATCCTTTTGACTCGTCGGTTATAGCAATTTGTCGGGTGGCTTCTTCACTCAATGCTGTAAAAATCAATTCAAGGTCTGTCATGTGGTCTCGTAGATTTTGTTTCTCTAAACCCTTAAATTCGCTGTGTTCACTCGGTGTGAGTCCAAAAGTGCCTTTGGCAATGGTCGCTGTTAAAATACTATACTCCTGCCCTTCTTTTACACCTCTTGATTTCCATTCATCTGTCAGTTTATTCCTTGTTCTAATGGTCTGCAATCGCTCTTTTATCCATTTATCGGTGTGTCCTTTGGCTCGGTAAATATCTGCCATTCTCTCATAGGCTAATTCTGGGTTTTCGGTTTCATCTATTGCTTGTTTGCCTACCGATGCTAACCACCGTTTCAATGGCTCGGCTTTTGGAGACGGTACGGACATAATTATCCTAAATATGCCCTCTGCATTGGCGCAATCCGTTAGACGTTGTTTTCCGTCGGCCGCTTTCATTTTCAACCTCCTACAAATTGTAGGGAGTTGATTATCTCTTAATTTAATGGTTGTCCAATAATTCGACGGGTCATTAGAATCGGACAATACTCCGATAACATCTACAACGGAAAAGTACCATTGTTCATCGAGCCATACCTTTCTGATTTCTTTACCCTCAAAGGGTGTCAATTGGTTATCCATTGTCAGAATATTTTGAAAAAGTGATTGAGTAGGCGAAGCAATAAGGAAATGATAAATTATAAATGATGAATTTACAAAACGTTGATTTTCAACGGTTTTGTAAAATAAAAACACATAAACACAACATTGGTTAATAACATTTACTGTATTCAGTTTTTCATGTATTCATGTATTCATGTATTCAGTTTTTCATGTGTTGCGTAAATACTCGACTATTGCCTTTGTGACTAAATCAGAAAAGGTCATACCTGTCTGTACTGCTTTCACTTTGGCTTCTGATGCAATATCCTTGTCAATCATAACTGTAAATGATTGAGTCCCCTTCGCCGTTTCCCTTTTGCGCTGATTTCTCTCTTCGTTTACAATTTTCTTTTCTGCTTTCTCTGCCTTATTCGTCACAATAGCAACGGATTCGTCAACCATTTCAGGTGTAGGTAGGTCTCCTATTGTCCGAGAAGAGCCTTTTAAGCTTTCTATATCGGGAGGTGGCGCGACTGGTGATACTCTTTGTTTTTTTGCCATTATTTAATTGTTGATATGAACTCATTTAGAAAAAGGGTGAAATTATGCTTCGCGCTGTCATTACTGAGGGGGTCATAAATACTCGTTATGGTATCTGCTTCTCTGAATAGTGCGTAGTCATTAAGCGGAACTTTTAGCATTTCGAGGCTGTGCGATGCCTTCAATGTTTCAATATCTTCCATGAGAAACTGATTCGCCCGACTTCTTGTTCGGTGCATGTTGATAAAGCCCCTGACCATCAAATTCCGCGCTTGTAACTGCCTTATTTTTTGAACCTGTTGCACGAATTGGAAATATTGAAGCGTGGCATCTAAATTGTGATTTCCTGCCACAAATGGAATGAAAAGGCAATCCACATACATCAATATCTTTGTGATTTCTTGGGTCTCAATAGGTAAATCATTATCCATTTTACCCGCCGCATCAAGAATAATAATATCAAAGTCCTTATCTAGCTTTCCTATATTATTTTGCAAATCAGCCACTTTATAATTAAACACCTCATAAGGTGCGATTTCCGCCTGATATGCTCTTAAATCCAAATTGCGGATACCTACAACGGATTTTTGATTGTCGAGGTCAATGATGCAGGTCTTTAAATTGAATGGTGCTTGGCTCAATGCCGTTGCAAGCATTATAGATACCTGTGACTTGCCAACGCCCCCTTTTTGATTGCCGACTAAGATAATTTTTGCCATATTGAATTTATTACGTTTTGGGCAAAGATATAAAATGTTTGAAAAGAAAATACAGTTTTACATGAATTAATGTATTCAGCTATTCAGTAAGTAATGTATTCAGCTTTACATTAATTCATGTATTCAGTGATTCCATAAGCAAGAAATTCAGCTTTTCATGTATTCATGTATTCAGCAATTCAATAACCAAGAAATTCAACTTTACATGTATTCATGTATTATTGAATACATGTAAAATTGGCAACCCAATTTTAATCAGATTACCGATTTTGAGAAACACTTTGAACGCTGTGCTGATGACGGTCAAACATGGTCAAAATGGGGATTTGTGGGTGCAAAAAATCTACCTTACTGAATATCATTTACTTTAAACAAAATACTAAACTCAATGAGGTTAATTATTACCATCTTGCACCGTTGACATAGACGGCACAAAAGAGTTTTCAAAGATTGCAAGTGTGAAACTGAATAAAGTCCGTTCAGCTGTCAAGATTTACCCATCTAATTACTGAGGGAGTGTAGGGCTGTTTCACAAAAACATTGTTATCAATAAATTAATCCTTTTTGCACTCTTACCTTGAATTTTTAGTGCGATTCAGATTTACTATCAAAATCACTTAACAATACCTTTTCTAAGTCGCCCTACTGAGGGATAACTTTGGCTAAAATCATCGCGCTTATAGACAAAATAAGGAGGGGCGGGCGCAAAAGGGAAGGTTTTAACTTAATCACTTTTAAAAAAGAATAAACAAACTTTTAAAAAACTTATAACCTATTTAGGTTTTAAGTTTTTCTAAATTAGTTTATTTTTCTTTTATTAAGTTTAGATATGCGCTAAATGATTGATATTCATGTATTTGTGATTTATAAAAGGTAGAAGATTTGCACTTAAAGGGTAGAGGATTTCCGGCTAAAGGGTAGAAAAATTGCCACTTCGGGGTAGAAGATTTGCGGTTAAAAGGTAGAAGGTTTGCGGCTATATTAATAGGGTTTGTTATTGATAAAGGTAGAGGATTTGCGGTTATTAGAGGTTGATAAATCCTAAAAGGTAGGGGATTTGCAATTGAAACAAAGGAGCTTTCCGGTGAAAAGGGTAGGGGATTTGCGGCTAATGTCGCGGTTTGATTTGAAAAGGGTAGGGGATTTGCGGTTAATGCGATTGATTTCTTTTAATATGTAGGAAGATTTATAGTAAAGAAGGTAGAAGATTTGCAATAAAAGAGTGGATTTTACTTGAAAAAGGTTGCATTGAAAACATACTACCTTTTTGATTTGTGATTACATTTGGGCTTGAATCTTAAACTTTGTCTCAATGAAGCCTCCGATGACCGATAAAGTAGCGAAGATTGACAATACCTTCATTGTCAACGCACAGTACAGAATGACTGCCAAAGAGCAGAAGCTTTTGTATTACTTGATTTCTCACCTTGACCCAAAAAATGAAGTTGACTTTAACAATATCACCGTTCCAATCAAACAAATTGAAGAAACGCTAAAAGAGTCTGTTAGAGAATGGGGGGGGCTATACAATGAAATTGATAGGCTTTGTGGAAGCCTCATTTCAAAAAACATATCATTCCCTACAAATGTTTTGATAGAAGGCAAACCGATGAAAGGGCGCATCAGCTTTTTTTCGTCTATAAAACCAATCGTTGATGATAATGGTCAAACAGCCATAGAGTTTTCGTTTTCTCAAAGCATGAAACCGTTTCTTTTACAGCTTCATCATTATGTCAATATAGGCGTTTTGGAGGTTGTTCCTATGAAAAATGCCCACGCTATTCGCATGTATTCGATTTTTAAGAGCGAGAAAAATAGAATGAGGGGAGTGGTGAATGTCTTGACAATGAGTTACACTTTGGATGAATTAAAAGCAATTTTAGGTATTGCTGACAAATACCTAACGGATTATTTCAAAAATTTCAAAGTCAATGTGTTAGACAAAATCAGAGATGAAATCAATGAGAACTGCCAAAATATGCTCGTCAAATATGACTATATAAAAACGCAAAGGAAGGTTACAGGTGTATCATTCAGTGTATCCGACAGGAAACCCGTTGCAGCGCAAGTAGAAGCACTGAAACCTAAAACAGTACCCAAAACCAAAGCAGATGTAAGGACATATACCCCGAGTGAAGAAGAACTTGAAACATTGACAAGGGCAAAACGGCAAGGGTATAAGATTTTATTAGAATACGGTATTTTTGGTGGTATAGCCTACAAACAGATATTGCCCAAAATTAAAGGGAGTGAATTTGAGGGATATGAGGACTTTTTTATTGAAAAAGCCATTCAGCACTTTGAGAAAAAAGCCATTCAGAATACCACCAAAGAGTTGAAAGCCAGTACGTTTGTGACTTGGTGGACGAAAAACAAGGTCTTTGAAAGCGGCGATGTTTGGGCAGATATTTTGGAAAAATTGGTGAAACATAAGAAACAATTGCAAACTCAAAACCCAATCGCTTTTGAAAACCGCATTATTGCCAAAGCGATGACAAACGCCCAATTTGAGGAATATGTTAAAAAGGTAGTGATTTAAAATGTATACTGTCTAACTCATTGATTTTCAAAAGCTTCTGAAAATTAACTCCATTTTTGAAAATCAAACCTCATAGGGGGCTACATGGCTATCAGATTTATGCTATTCTAAGCAGGTTGAAAAATTAAGTAATTTACATAAGTTATTGATAATCAATGATTTTGTATCAGCATGCATTCTGAATCACTACCTGAAATTTGCCTCTTTTGACGATTTTATCGGCATCGTTCAAAAAGGATTTAAGCGCGTTTTTCTTTGCCGCGTCCTTATTTTTCACAATCTCTTGTTTGTTTTTTGCCAAAGCCGACCCATTTAGCACAAGCGTGGGCGGTGCATTTTGGGTAAAAATAGTATGGGTCAAACAAAGTAGAATGACCATGAATAGCGTTTTTGAATACTTAAATAGGTGCATGTTTTTTAGTTTATAAATAGGATGTTCTTGATTAAAAATCAATGTTTTATAGCAAATTAAGACGCTTATACTGAGGGGGTGAATTTTGCTTCGCAAAACTTAAAAACTCTTATTTCACTTGTTGTGGCGATTCTAAATCCGCTACCATCATACGAGGCAATCGAAAAACATTTCCTTTTTTATTGCAGAAATACATTGATGACTCAGATACTTTGCGCCCATGACCATCTGCCCAAATAGCCAAAAACCCAGCCTGTGCATTAACTGTTTTGCGCGGATATGAGTGGTTAAAGGCACTGTTTTTAGTAATTTGTTTCTTTTTTATCCACGACTTACCTTTATCCGAACTTTCATAAACAACCATTTCACCGCCTGTATTGTAGGCTTGAGGGCTGCTTACTGAGGGGGCTAAAATGCGCCATTTTTTCTTCGTTTCGACAATAGAACCCATATCGTAGTTGTGGTCGGATTGAGCGACTTCCGAAAATTGCCAATTTTTACTATTCCAATAAGCCACCCAATGGGTAAAAGGGGCATTTTCAGTACCTGGCTCGGGTCCTTTGCTCGTGATGTAAAAAATAATAGGCTTATTTTGAGCATCGAAAGCGACATCGTTGATATAGACATTCAACCCTTCTTTCTGATAATTCCTAACAAGTGCGCTGTTTTCAACGGTGGTGAGAGGCAGTTTGACATCCGCCCCTTGGGCATTTTGCCAAGTTTTACCAAAATCCATTGTTTCCAAATAGTAAAGATTGGTTCGATAATCCAAACCACTGCCTTTTTCAGTATCGGGATGAAAATTGAAAGACGTAGCCATTTTATTACCCGACATAAAACTGCTTTGATAATGACCTTCTTGAATCGTGCCGACGTCTTTCATTTCAGACCACTCTACACCATCGGCACTTGTGATAAAGGCAATCGAACGGCGCATTTTGTTTTGACCATATTTCAACATTCCTTTTTCATAATGCGTCATCAAGCCGAAAAAACCCTGTGTTTTGTCATAATGAATTTGAAGGTAGGAAAAGTTGTCAAACGGTACTTTTTGACCATTTTTGAGGTAAGTTGCCTTGATTTTTTCAAAAGCCGAAATGTCATAAGGCTTGAGACTTTTATGTATATACGAAGGTCGGTCAACGCCATGTGAGGTTGAAAAAAGCCATATAAAGCCATTTTTATCAATATTCAAAACGGGATTGTCGTGCGCATCGCCCGTTTTTTTGTCCAATACAATGGTTGGTTTCGACACCATTCCTGTTTTGTGGTCGTAATAGGCGACTTCGTGCAAAAGGCTTGGCGTGTTATCTTTTGAGGCACCGCCATAGCAAAAAAAAGTCTTTTTCACAGCTGCGGCATACACTGAAAAAGGGAAATGATTGGCAGGATAAGTCCCTAAACCACCACTGTATTTGAACATATAAGGCTCTTGCGCTTTGCCAATGGCATACCAAATGCCCCTAAAACCGTCGTCTTTTTGATTCAAAGTTACCGTTTGAGCCAAAGAAGACAGGGCAATTAAAGGCAATAAACAGACTAAAAATAGTTTGATTGAGCGCATGATTTTTTTTATCTAATCCCTAAATATACTGAGGGGGGTCACTTTTTCTTTTCTCCTAACACCAACCGCTGTTTATCTTTCAATAACACTGTTTGCAGTTTTTCATAAGGTAATTGTTGTGGTGAAACACTGTTCTCTATGGACAATACCGCGGCTGTTGCGGCAGATTGACCTAAAATCATAAAAACAGGCTCCATCCGAATTGAGCCAAAAGCAATATGTGAACTGGAGACACAGACCGGCACCAGTAAATTGGCACACTCATTTTCTTTTGGCAAAATAGAACCGTAAGCGATGGAATACGGTCGGTCGGGTTTCACACCAATATCACCTTCATTTTGCACAAAACCTTCCTTGGTTACAAATCGTTGCGTGTTGTGCGAATCTAAGGAATACGAACCCATACCTATAGGTTTAGGTACTTGGGTTTTGCCCAAAGCATCGGCTTCTGTCATCACAAATTCGCCGACCATTCTTCTGGCTTCTCGAATATAGAGTTGGTGGGGCCAGTTGCCATTATCCTTAAATTCATCTTTCGCTAAGCCCCATTCTTGCATTTTTTCGTGGACATCGGCGGGTACACGCGGGTCGTTTTGAAGAAAATACATCAAGCCTTTTTGATACAATTCATGCTCTTTGATGATAGCCTTGCGCCTTGCGTAAGAGGCTTCGGGATAATCATAGTTTTTACCGATGAAATCCGTACTGAAAGGGCCATGATTGTTGGTATCCGTTTTTTGATTCGGAATAGGGTCAAATTTATCAAAAGTCTCTCGCCAGCCAGAAGCAAAAATCCTTGAATACAGCGTATAACGATTGGCATCATAGCCATTAGGCTTGGCAAAAGGCACACGGTTATCGGGGTGATTGCTTAAACACATTCTGAAACAATAGGCTTGAATTTGTTTATCACTCGTTCCATTTTCAGCTATTGTTTCGGCTGAAATTTCAGGTAGAAGCCCACTTTTAGGGTCGTTTTCAATGATATATGGGCTGATTTTACTTTTAAAATAATGCCCATGATGAAAAACGCCGTATTGAACACCATTAAAATTTTCTTTATAAATACTATTTGCTTCTCGCCCTACATGATAAGGCACTCCTGCCAATGCCATCAAGTCGCCTTCATAAGTGGCATCAATAAACATTTTGCCTGTGAAAACCCTACCGTTCAAGGTGCGAAATGAGGTGATTTTACCCTTGTTCTTTTTCAGACCTTTTGGCGAACGATCAAGCCATTCATTTCTGAAAACAGTGATGTTGTTTTCTTTCACAAAATCTTCAAACACCTGTTCCGCAGCGTGGGGTTCAAAAATCCACATGGTGCGATTAGCACCGTCGAGGGCAGGTGTGCCTTGTCCTTTATTGCCATAATCTTCTTTTTTCTGCCAATTCCAAGAGGCTTCTTTTTGATAATGTTGATACAATCGCTCGTAAAATTCACGAGACAGTCCACCAATAACGCTTTTATCGCCTGTATCTGTAAACCCCAAACCGCCCGACGATAAGCCGCCTAAATGCGTATCAGGTGACACAACGAGGACAGATTTGCCCATGCGTTTCACCTGCACCGCCGCCATTATCGCTGCCGATGTACCGCCATAAATGATGACATCGGCTTGATATTTTGTGCTTTTCGTTGTTTGTGAAAAGGTTTGCGTTGAAAAAACCAGTATAAATATGCTTAGAATGCTTGATTTCATAAAAGAGCTTATTTCGGAAATGATGAATGATAAATTTGCAAAGTATTGATTTTCAACTAATTGAAAATCAATGTTTGCCCATTTATTTCTTCATTCCCCATTTTGAAAGGGCTGGTATCGTAGCGGCTGTTTTAACGGATTTCCCTTGCGGAATCAATAAAACAGTCAATGTGGTTGTCGTATTTTTAGGCAAAACAGCTTCAAAACCGACTAAAACAGTATTCGGATTGGGTGCATCATAATCATGGGTCGGTACTGTTGTCCATGTTTTTATGGTGACATTAGCGGGTTCTAAGATCTTTAATTGCAGTTTTTTACCATTTTGCGTCAATTCTGCTGTGCCGTTTTTTCCGATTTTTACTTCGGCGGGAGATGCCATTGTCCAACGGACGGTTGTTTCTTTATCGGTTGTTGTGATTTCATCTTTTATAGCGACATAGTTTTGGTCAATAATCGCCACGCCGCGACTGGCGGATGCAACTTGCCTTTTGTAAACAGCACTGATATCACTTGTTGCGCTTAAAAATTGGGGGTTATTTGTTGAATTTGTGATTTTAGCATAACCTTCGACTCGCTGTAATTCATCATTGAAAGTCAAAGTGCTGTGGTGAAAATTGTTGTAGCGGAAGATTTCCCAACGTTGTGCATTTTGCTCTCTACCCCACAATTTAACGCCTTTGGATTCGAGCGATTCGTACTCTTGCATACCAAAATCCATTGACCAACGCTCGCCGTCGGCATCCATCACAAACGAACCAATGTCCATGTGGGCATGATTTACTGAGGGGGAGCCGGCTTTGAAACCGACATAAATCGCATCGGGTTTTGTCCAAGACGAGCGCATCATGGCAACAGGATTGGGTCCTTGTCCAACCCAAATCAATTGTTTTGGTGCTTCAATTTTTGTTAAATCAATACCTTTGCCCCATATCAACGTGGCGGGTAACAAGCGATTGCCGCCCATTTTTTTATCTGCTGCCGCCAAATAGCTTTTTTCAGTCAATAACAGACTGTTGTTTTTAGTTTGATTGGCAAACCAAAACATAGCAGGGTTGAGACCTGCACCACCACCCGCATCTGAATAATTGAAGTTTTTACCTGACGTACCGACCATATTTTCCAAGTAACCAGCCGTTTTTAAGAACCCCTCAGTATTTGCCAATCCAAAATCACTGCCTAATACCTTTTGAATGGCACTTAAAAACATAACATTAAAACTCGTCCCGTAGCCCCAATAACCGTAGCCTTCAGGGTATGCACCATCGGGTTTGTAGTCGAGCATGGGCAATTTGATGGACTCGATAGCTCTGTCAATGATTTGTTTAGCCAATTCTGGATTATCTTCGTATATCGCCAATGCGCCATACGTTATGCCCGCATTGCAGACTTGATTCCAGTTATGGGTGGCTTTGAGCCAACTGTTGTATTTCGTATCCAAAGACGGTTCAATGCCTTTTTTCAAAATGGCTTCGCGGATAATGTCGCGTGAAGAGGGCAATAAATCATCGTACAACCAATCATAACCAATGGACATGCCCATCGTCATTTCAGCGACATCGAGGAAATGAGATGGATTCCAATCGCTGAATTGTGCTATTTTCAACAACTCTTTTTCACATCTTTCAAAGTATTTTTTATTCTTTGTCAAACGATAGGTGTATGACAAAAAGAAGACTCGGCGAATACATTCCCTCGATTTATCGAGCAAACGCCGACCAATTTGTATGCGCTCTAAGGTGGGTAAATCCACTATTTTATCACTTTCATCCACAATAACTTTGTGGATTTTTGCCCAATTTTTATCTGCATCAATGCTTTTTTGAATGATGGATTCTTCTCCTTTCAGCAATAAAATGCGCGGATGATTGGGTATGTTTTTGACATCCTTTAAATGCGTTAATTGTCCAAAAACAGGGTTTTGGATGAATGTAAAAAGGATGATTGCGTAGGAAATAAGGCGTATTTTTCTCATTCTTATTGAAATGATTGGTTAGTGAGTATGATAGCGTAGTGTTATGTTGGTTTTTAAGAAGAGGAAGTACCCCCTCCGTATTTTTTATGGTATTTTCGTAAATTTAGTAGTAAGCCGCTTTTGTCATTCAGAAGGAACCTCTTTTGTACATTTATTAAAGACAAAGAGATTCCTTCTGAATGACAAAAGCGACTTGCCACTAAATTTTTATAAACATTTAAAGCGCTAAACGTTTTATACTGATAACAGCACTGCCATTCGCATTGACAGAATTGATAAAAATATAGGCTTTGTATTTACCATCCGCCGTTTGTACCCAAGTACCCGCTTCTGCTTTTAGGTTAATGGCATAATTGGGCGCATTGGTAAAATCAACTTGTTGTAAATCTATGTCGTCAATATAAATGCCGTATTGAAGCCGCGCCAAGTTGAAGTCTTGCAAGTTAAACACTTTAATCAATTTTGAACTATTGGTCAAACCTGCAGGCATTTTCACACTTGGGAGGTACGATGTATCAGCCGCAGGAGATACCAACGCATGAGCAAAAGTGCTGGTAGTGATATTGCGATAGAGGTAAATAAGGTCAATTTTAGCCGCATTTGCTGCCGCTGTTGCTGGGCTATAAACCTTCATATCGGCTATCGAAATATAAGCACTGTCCGTTTTAACCGCTAAAGTTCTGACCATATCCATTTTTGAAATCGTATAAGGGCCCATTGTCATCGTAGCGGTTTCGCCGTTGCTGCTTTTCGATGTGAATGTGAAATTGACAGTTTTGCCGCGTGCTTCCTCGGGAATAACATAGTAGTAACGGAGGGTTGCAGCAGAAGTGTCTTTTGAAAAAGTAACCGTTGTTTTTGCGGCATCATTAACAGAAGCATCACCGATAGGCACGCCGACATCTACACCGCTACCGTTGGTGTTGTAGGATTTATTTTCGAGATAAGTGCCTGTGGCACCTGCTATCGTTGCCTCCACTTGAATAGACGTGAGTTTACCTTTTTCAGGTAAAATGGCTGCTGCATAAGCAAAATCAATCGTTTGTGTGACGATATTAGGTCCGAGCGTTCTTTTGATAGCCGTGTTTTGCAACACATCTTTTGCCGTTGGCAACGCATATTCCTCTTTTTTGCAGCCTAAAAAAAGCAGTAACGCCGCCACAAAAATGGGGCTGATAGCCTTTATATATTTTAGTTTCATCTTTTCTGTTTTTAAAATTGAATGAATTACTTCGGTTGAACCGTGATAACAACGGTATAAGGTTTTTTCACCACGCGATTACCAGAAACCACTGTGAAAGTTTTTGGATTGCCTAAATCAGAAAAATCCATTTTGCCCGTGATTTTAGGGTCCAATTTAGCATCTTGTGATAATGTAAATTGAGGGTATAGATTCTTCAAGTCTGTACCAAACTGAACGGTTACTGAAACTTTCTGCGCAACAGTATCAATGACAGGTGCAACGGTTCTGACGGTTACAAAATCACTGCCCAGCAATTCAAAATTGGTCACTGCACATTCTGTTCTAGTTGTGATGAGTAAGCCGTCTTCGTCAATAGGCGTGTCTTCTTTGAAACAGGATACCCAAGTCAAAGCCAAAAAAGAAAAAGCTAATGTTATATTTATATATTTTTTCATCGTTTTAAAATTGAAAGTTGAATGAATTGGGTCTAAAACCCTAAAAATACTGAGGGGGTGACATTCGATACAATCTTAGGAAGATTTTAAATCTTCCTAAGATTATCGTTAAAAGCCCTTTATTCCCAAGGTGTATTTTGAGTCAGATTCGGGTTTTTATCCCGTTCAGATGGTGGAATTCTGAAAATATAGTTTTGTTGATAGGTTCTGTCATTGGTATTTTGATAGTAACGTTGCTGATTGGCACCATAAGTATCTATGCGCCAAACACCTGCACTGCCTGGTCCACCCCAGATTTTTTCAATGGTTCTCCAGCGACGAATATCGAATGAGCGTTGTCCTTCACCGATTAACTCAATGATGCGTTCCTGTTCGATGGCATCAAAAAATGTTTGTTTCGTTGCTGTTTTTGCGGCTGCCAATGCAGGTAAGTTGCCGCGTTTACGAATTTTATTCACCAAATCAATCGCATCTGCTTGTGGTCCACTGACTTCATTTGTTGCCTCTGCATACATGAGGAAAACATCGGCTAAACGCATAGCGGGCCAAGCAAAATCGCCATCGCTACGTCCTTGCCCCGCATAGTTGCGGACGAATTTGCGGAACACAAAACCAGAATTACACCCGTCAGTATTGTAAGTTGTGTATTTCACACCATTAATAGTGACTGCAATCGCCCATGTCTGATAAATAAAAGGTACCAAACCCGTTGAAGCCAATGATGCCATTCCAATGCTTTTTTCATAATCCCATTGAATGGTTGACTTCATGCGATAGTCACGATTGTCATAACTCTTAGGATTGACGGCTGAATTAAGCGTCGTTCTTGCGGCGGTATTAACAGTCGGATTCATAGGTATCAAAGGCGTCACAAAATCACCTGTTATGGTTGATTGATACTTATTGGCAATCTCGTAGCGTGGAGAAACCCAACATTGAGAGCCTTCATGCGAACGTCCAGAGAAATCACGCATGAGTTCTTCTCCTTGACTTGTACCTGTTCCGCCATGTGTAAACACCATAATCATTTCGGTATTACCATTCGCTTTGGGAGTGAAAAGGTTATAATAATTAGGTAAAATATCTGCACCACCCAGCGTATCTATTTGTCCAGCATCGCCATTGAGGTAAAGTGTTAAACCATAATTGTTTATGACCGCTTTGAAATCAACTGCTGCTGCCGTAAAAGCAGCAGTTGCCGCCGCCGCATTAGGCGTAAAACCTTTCAGTTCGGGCCAGCCATTTTTATTCCATGAAGCCCAATAGAGCAGCAACTTGCCGCGAAACGCCAAGGCAGCGGGCTTTGAAGCTCTGCCTAATTGCGTGGCTTTTGTGGGTAATTTATCAAACGCATAAGTAAAATCAGCCATAATAGAGTCTTTTACTTGCCCAATCGGCAAACGAGCAAGTTGTGCGACTTCCGAGTTTTCAT
>JAYVFS010000212.1:0-3368 GCA_043772905.1 Saprospiraceae bacterium
ACATAACCCAAATAAAGCCACACATTTGGAAACATAAACATTATTTCGTTGCCGCCTAATTGCTTAGGAATCGGCATTTTTTTAGCTGAAAACATGAAAGCGGGCAGCAAAAGACCGTACAAACCCAACAAAACAATAAAAGCACGATATGATTTGACTTTTAGCCATTCAAGTTTTAATAAGAAAATTAACTTACTCATGGATAACTCAATTATTTGAAGTGATTTGTAAAAACTCTTGTTCTAAACTCCGTTTTTTCTCTACCAAATGGGTCAAAATAATGCCTTTTTCAAAAGCCAATTGACTCAATTCGTAAGCACCAAAGCCTTGTTTGACACTGATTGAAAGCCCTTGTTGACGGTTTTCGATTTTTGAAATATAATTCACATCGGCGAGGAGACCCCTCAGTATATCGTTGTCTTTTGCCGCAATTTCAACGGTTATGTCTTTGCTCAATATCGAACCAACTTCGCCAGTTGCCAACAAATCACCATTTTTGATAATAGCAACATGAGTACACACTTTTTCAACTTCGTCGAGAATATGGCTTGCCATAAATATCGTTTTGCCTTGTGCAGCGATATTTTGTATCGTTTCACGTACTTCGGCAATGCCCGCAGGGTCGAGTCCATTTGTCGGTTCATCGAATATCAATACTGAGGGGTCGCCTACCATCGTAGCAGCGATTGCCAAACGTTGTTTCATACCCAAAGAGTAACCGCTAAAAAGCGTGTCTTTGCGATGCGCCAAGTTGACAATTTCTAACAAATGATGAAAATCCACATTTTTAGCTCGTTTGATGAGCGCAACCACAGCCAAATTTTGTTCTGCAGTCATGTAAGGATAAAAATTAGGTGTTTCCAACAATGACCCAACTTGCCGCAGCACCGATGAACCGCTACCATACTGCCCTTCAAACCATTGGAAATCACCTGCATCAGCCCGCGTAATGCCCAATACAATGCCCAAAGTCGTTGTTTTTCCAGAGCCATTAGGTCCCAAAATACCCATAATTTGACCTTGTTCAACATCTAAATTGAGTTGATTGACAGCCGTGATACGACCGTATCGTTTTGTTAAGTTATTGATAGTCAATACTTTCATAAAATTCTAATTTTTTAGTTGTTCTTCTGCACGTTTTGCTCTACGCAACGTTAAGACACCTATCACCAGAAACACAAGCGCAAATACAGTTGAGTTCCCCATACTATTGTTTAAATAGGAGGCGAAAAGGATGATTGCGGAACAAACCAAAAGTACCCGCGCCAATATCTTTTGTTGAAAAATCTTCTTCTCGTCCATAAGTGCTATAAAATTGGAAGATGACGTTCTATTGTTGAACAAAAATGATTCACAAAGCAAGTCTAAGAAAATAAAACAGATGAACCGTACTTTTTTCGGGATTAATAAAAAAAATAATACCCTTTCCAAAGGAATCCTTCGGATCTGTATTTTGAAGGTTGGACATAAAAAAGCCGTTTCAAGAGGCTTGAAACGGCTTTTTTATAATTTATAAAGCAGCATTTATTCAAAAATAGCGGATACGGGCATTTCAAAACCTGTTAAAACGTGTGATTTTAAAGTATCGGTAGCTAATTTGATTTTAAAAACGCTATCAATTTTGCCGTCGCACGACCCCGATGACTGATCTCACTTTTAACAGACATAGGCAATTCTGCAAACGTTTTGTCATAGCCCAAAGGTTCAAAAATAGGGTCGTAGCCAAAGCCGCCTTCGCCAACGGGTTCTAATCGGATTGTTCCTTCACAAATCCCTTCAAAAATATGTTGTTCGCCCCCCCTCCCCGAAGCATCGGGATGCAAGCACAGTATCAAGGCGATAATTGTCCGAAATCGGGCTGTTCGTACAGGCGTGTCGCCCATCAAGGTTAATACTTTTTCGATATTGTCGGCAGGGTTTCGAGACCCAGAATAATGTGCGGTATGTACGCCTGGTTCGCCATTCAAAAAATCAATTTCAAGCCCTGTGTCTTCCGAAAAACAAGAGACATTGTATTGATTATGTAAAAATTCGGCTTTTTCAAGGGCATTTTCTAAGATGGTTTCATGTGTTTCGGGCAAATCGGTGGTGTGTCCAATCGTTTTCATGGTCACGACTTCGATGCCTTCTAAATTTGTACCCCTCAGTACATCATTGACTTCGGCTACCTTATGTGGGTTATTTGTCGCAAATACAAGTGTCATTTTCTTTTTATTTGATGAAAAATTAAGGGGTGAAATTAGCCGATTATCTCCAAAGCTGTTTCAAATCGCTTATATTTGTGGATAGGTTGTTTTTCTAACAACGCAATCGTATTTTTTTGTCATTCTGAACGAAGTGAAAGAATCTGAATGTTATTTCATTTAGATTCTTTCACTTCGTTCAGAATGACAAAAAAAATGATAACGAAATGTACTATTCTGAAAATAATTAATACACACCAAATGCTTTTGAATAAACAGCTACTAAGATATTCATTCCTCATATTGCTTTTTTTGCCTTTCATACTGTGGGGGCAAATTAAGCCCAAAGGCGAAGACCAAACGAAAGGTATTCCCCAAGAACAAATTGTCAAACTAAGCCCATTGGCTTTGATTGACCCTTTTGGTCTGACGTTTGCCGTTTATTTTGAACATCAATTGTACAAAAAAAGAAAATGGGAAAGCCTTGAACACGAAGTCGGTTATACTTTTCGCGTGTCGGGTTTGACGCATAAGGCATTTGGCTATCGTTTGCGTTCGTCATATCGGCATTATTTCAGTCCAAAATGGAAAGACAGAGGGAATTATTATGTGTCTTTGGCAGTCCTGCACCGTCAGTTTTTTGACAAAGGCACTGAATTTCTTTGGCGTGCTGACCGAGGTTATCAGCAGAATTTGCCTTATCGTTTGGGTATTTCGCAGCAATCATTGGTGTTTAATATTGGTACGATGCGCTATTTTGGTTATAAAGACAGGTATAACATTGATTTAAGTATCGGTTTAGGTTTTCGCAGAACACACGTTTTGTTCAAAGATTTGCCTGATGATGCCGTTACGCCTAATATTCCAGATGTCTTTGAGCGCAATTTCAAGGCTTATATTGAACAAACGACTTTGAAGGAAAGGACACATTATTATATGAATACTGTTCTGGGGGTTAAATTGGGGTATGTTTTGCAGACGAATAGTTTGGTGAAGAAGAAGTAAGTAATGATGAATGATAAATGATGAATGATACAAGATGCTGACTATCAAATAGTTATAGTAAATTTATTATCTTTATAGATGTGTACTCACGTTTCGTTGATTTTACAAACGGAAAAAAAGAAATATCGTAACCTTGCGTATGCAAGTAGAACGAATAGATGATGTACCCTTAATCTGTAG
>JAYVFS010000213.1:0-3357 GCA_043772905.1 Saprospiraceae bacterium
TGCTTGACGCTACAAAAATAAAACTGACAGTTGATGGCGATGAATTGATGAAACTTTTCTACGCACCAGCGGCAAAGCTAATTTTGCTAAACAAAAAATGGAAGCGAGGGCGTGATGATGGTTTTGATATTGGTACGAAGACAGGGTTTTTCAAAACAAAAAAGCAATTGGAGAAACCTAATCCGGAAGATCCAATCCAAAATATCATGTTGTACACCTATGACACATCAGATATATTATACGTACAACCAATAAAATCGCTCGGTTTAACACAGGAAGGAGTTGTAACAATGCAGTATGCTTTAGAAAAAGCAATAGAGCAACTTTACAATATTGAACCGGTTGAAATTGATGCCAAATTGATGGGTGCTGATGAATATAAAAACATCATGTTATACGAATCTGCCGAAGGAAGTATTGGCGTGTTAAAAGACATTGCAAGAAATCCAGCCATGCTACATAAAATATTTTTAGAGGCTTACAAAATATGTGGGTACGATTATGCTACAAAAGAAGACTTATTTCCTTCTCAGCCTAAAGCAAGCTATGATGATTTGTTGTCTTACTACAATCAAATGGACCATATCAAAATAGACCGCCATTCCATCATTAAAGCCTTAGAATTATTAATTGTCTCTAATCCTGATGATACGGTAGGCGGCACATACGAAGAGAAATATGAAGTACTAAAAAAAGGATTACACCACCGCAGCCCGGGTGAAAAGATACTGTTGGATTATCTGTTTGAAGAGGGTTACAGATTGCCTGATTTTACCAATCACAATATGGATCAATTTTATGTGCAACCCGATTTTGTATATGAAAAAGAAAAGGCTTTAGTTTTCGTCGACGGTGGTATACATAAGAAAGCTCTAAATAAAGCTGATGATGAGAAAAAACGAAAAACGATTGAGTTAGCCGGTTTTGATGTGTTGGTTTGGGATGATACTTCAGAACCAGTTGCAGCATTTGTAACCAGAAGACAAGACATTTTTAGAAAAGTACGCTAAGCAATATGATAGATAGTAATTTAAAAAAACCAGGTAAGCTCGTCAAGTTCAGAGGAAGAAGATGTGTTGTACAGCCATCATCAGATAATGAAATAATATTGCTTAAACCACTTGGTGGTTCCGATGATGAAATCATATCAATCTTTGAACCCGTATTGCAATCTTTTGATAAATTAGAAGATGACCAATTTGAGTTACCTGATAAAAATGACTTAGACAGTTTTCTTACCGCCAAACTTTTGTACGATGCAGCAAGGCTTTCTTTCCGTCAGGTAAGTGGTCCGTTTCGTTGTATGGGTAAACTCTCTTTCCGTCCGAGATCATATCAATTGGTTCCACTAATAATGGCTTTAAAGCAACCCATCACTCGTCTACTAGTGGCCGATGATGTTGGGGTAGGAAAAACTATTGAAGCTATTTTAATTTTACGTGAATTGCTTGAGCGGGGTACCATTAAATCTTTTGCGGTGTTATGCCCACCGCATTTATGCGAACAGTGGCAAAAGGAACTAGCAGATAAATTAGATATTGATGCTGTACTCATTCGTTCAAGTACTGTTGCTGGATTAGAAAGAAAGATTGTTGGAGATGATACATTGAATGTATTCAATTATTATCCCTACCAAGTAATATCAATAGACTATGTAAAAAACGGCTCGGCTAAGATGCCTGCTTTTCTAAAAGATGTGCCTGATTTGGTGATTGTAGATGAAGCCCATACTTGTACTAAAAATCTTGATTTTAAAAAAGCAGGACAAAGCCAGCAGCGATATGAACTGTTGGAGAAAATTGCTAAGAACGATCAACAACATTTGCTTTTACTTACTGCCACACCACATAGTGGAAAAGATGGAGAATTTAAGTCGTTGTTAGGGTTTGTTAACCCTGATTTTGAAGACTACGATTTTGCAGATTTAGAAACTTCTGAAAAAAGAAAGGTAGCAACCCATTTCATACAACGAAAAAGAAAAAATATAGAGAAATGGCTTGATGAAGAAACGCCCTTTCCAAAGCGCACTACTGAAGAATTACCTTACACCCTTTCTGCATCTTCTGATTATTATAAACTCTACCAAGATGTATTAAAATTTGCAAGAGGTATAAGCACCGAAGGGGTAACAGAAAACAAAGCAAGAATTAAATATTTTGCTGCCTTATCGTTATTGAGAGGGGTAATGAGTAGCCCCCAAGCAGGTTTCGAAATGCTTCAAAAGCGGAAATCTAAAATTACTGAGCCCGATGAGATCACAGCAGATGAGGTGAAAGACAATCCAATTGTAGAAAAGTGGGATGAGCAAAGTGACTCAGAACAGATTGAAATTATTGACCGTGCTGGTCTTTCGGAAAACGAATGGAATACATTGCATAGGCTTGCTCAAAAAGCCGCTGAGTTAACTAAAATTGAGAAAGACCAAAAAGTGAAATTGGGTGCAGAGCAAATAAAACTTTGGATTAATAAAGGGCAAAGCCCTATTGTTTTTTGCCGTTTTATTGCCACTGCACAATATGTTGCTAAAATTCTAAAAGAATATTTACCAAAAGATGTGGATGTTCGTGCGATCACCAGCGAACTCAGCGATGAAGAACGTAGGGAAAAAATTGATGAAATGGCGAAAAGTCCTAAACGGGTTTTAGTGGCTACGGATTGTTTAAGTGAGGGTATCAATCTGCAAGATAAATTCAACGCTATTCTTCATTACGATTTACCATGGAACCCTAATCGCTTAGAACAAAGGGAAGGTCGAGTAGATCGTTATGGTCAACCCGGATGGATAGATAAAAACGGTGCTCATCAAAATACTATTGATGTGAAAGTTTTGTTTGGAGAAGATAATCCCATGGATGTAGTGGTACTTAAAATAATCATCGAAAAAATACAACGCATTCAAAATACTTCAGGAGTAAGCATTGCTTTGGCGGATAATAACCGTTCCGTTATGGATAAGGTTTTAAAGGAGGTATTGCTCAATCCTGAACAAGCACAAAACAGATTTTCAAAACAAATACGGTTAGATTTTGGTGCAAGCCCGGAGCTAGATGAATTGGATGTAGAAATTACCAATGAGATTGAAGCCGCAAGAGAAAAAGCTGAAAAAATCCGTTCTATTTTTGCCCACGAAAGCATCATGCCTGAAGATGTAAAAAAAGATTTACATGAAGTAGATGAGGCCATTGGAAATGTGGCTACATTAGAAGCTTTTGTATTAGCAGCAGCAAAACTATTGGGGGCAAGTTTTGACAAAGTACAGAGCGGCTATATTTTTAAGAAGTTAAATATGGATGATTGGATGGCATCTGCTTTAGGGCAAGGTGACAAAATTCACATCTCGTTCCAATCTCCCACTCC
>JAYVFS010000214.1:0-31690 GCA_043772905.1 Saprospiraceae bacterium
AAATCATAAATTTATGCTCTTTTATTTCTCTTTTTAACCGTTTTGCCTAATATTTTACCTATATTATTATCTTATTTAATGCAAAAGTTGAGTTTATAAATCTATTTTATCATAATCTATTAACTTTGGCTAAGGTGTTGATTAATACTTATTATTAAATCACTCGTTATGAAAAATTACAAAATTGCCACCGTATTTGGCGATGGCATCGGGCATGAGATTGTGCCCGTAGGCGTTGGAGTTTTAAAAGCGGCTGCTGAAAAGCATGGCTTCACCCTCGAATTTGACTACCTCCCGTGGGGTGCAGGTTATTACAAGCAACATGGCGTATTTATGCCCACTGATGGCATGGAAATACTTAAAGGTTACGATGCGATTTATTTTGGCGCAGTCGGTCTGCCTGATGTGGACGACACATTGCCTGCTATGCTTTATACCTTCAAAGTGCGGACAGAAATGCAACAATATGTCAATTATCGCCCTGTGAAATTGCTGCGTGGAACAAAAAGTCCATTGGCAACAAAAGGACATGATGACATTGATTTCATCGTTTTGCGTGAAAACAATGAAGGCGAATTTGTACAAAGTGGTAAAATCTTCTACAAAGATGAAGCACATGGTTTTGCAACCGAAACAAGTGTCTTTACCCGCAACGGTACGGAGAAAATAGCCCATTTTGCTTTCAAATTGGCACGAAAAAGGCGTAAAAAGGTAACAAACGTCACTAAATCCAATACCTTGATTCATTCTTTGGCATATTGGGATTACGTCATTGCAGGCGTTGCTGCGCAATATCCTGATGTCGAATATCAAAAAATGTATGTTGACAATGCCGCAGCGAGCTTCGTTTTGCGCCCCGAATCTTTCGATGTCATCATCACGACAAACTTGATTGGCGACATTTTGAGCGATTTAGGCGGAGCGATTATGGGCAGTTTGGGCTTAGGCGCAAGTGGCAATATCAATCCTGAAAAGAATTTCCCTTCCATGTTTGAGCCGATTCACGGTTCTGCGCCCGATATTGCAGGTAAAGGCATTGCCAATCCTGTCGGTCAAATCTGTTCAGGCGCTTTGATGCTTGAACATTTGGGTGAAGCAGCTGCCGCAGCAGACATCGTTGAAGCCGTTGAAAAAACGCTTGAAGCGGGTATCAAAACAGGCGATATTGGTGGCAAAGCAACCACAAAACAAGTCGGTGAAGCCGTTATTCAAAACCTTCAAGCCGTTCTTGTCGCATGAAATTAATTGACCTAACCATGCCCTACGATGAAAAAATCGCAGGTTTTTCATCTGAAACGGCTCGAACAGTGGGACGTGACGGTTGGAATGCCCGCACTTTGCATATTTATTCTCATGCGGGAACGCACATGGATGCCCCGTTTCACTTTGGCGTGTCAGATGAAACCATTGATGAAATACCTGTTGAGCAGTTTTTTCAGAAAGGGCATGGTTAGTCAATTTAAGTAAAATCGAAGCGAAAGCTTTGATTTTTGTAGCAGATTTAGGCGAAATTGCACAAAAATTCAAAGAAGGCGACAGCCTTTTGTTGCGAACTGATTGGTCAAAACGATTGGGTACTGAGGGGTATCGCAACGATTTGCCCCGCATCAGTGCCGAATTAGCCAACTGGTGTGTCGAGAAAAAAGTACAGATATTAGGCGTTGAGCCGCCTTCGGTTGCCGATGTCAATAATTTGCCCGAAGTCACCGAAATTCACCACATTTTACTGAGGGGGGGTATTTTGATTGTCGAAGGTCTGATAAATTTAGATGTGATTGAAAAACAATATGTTGAACTCATTGCCTTGCCTTTAAAAATAAAAAAAGGAGACGGTGCGCCTTGCCGTGTCATTGCCATTGAAAAAGACTAATTACTTAGCTGACACGAATTTCACAAATTACACGAATTGTGTTTTTACGAATTTTGATTCGTGTAATATGTGAAATTCGTGTCTAACCTAAATAGAAAAAGAAGTGGATCTAATCGCTGAAATACACGCCGAACTCAAACGGCAAAACAAGTCCATCATTATTCTCGATGACGACCCAACAGGTACGCAAACCGTTCACAGCGTTCCGATTTTAACAACGTGGACACAAGCCGTTATTCAAAAAAAATTAGCTGCCGAAACGCCTGTTTTTTTTCATATTAACAAATTCTCGCAGTCTTATTGCCGAAGAAGCCAATCGTTTAGGTCTTGAAATTGGTCAAAATATAAAAGCCGCATCAGAAGCCACCCGACGGGGTTTTCACATCATCAGTCGAGGTGATTCTACTTTGCGTGGTCATTTTCCAAACGAAATTGAAACTTTAGCCGAAGGTTTGGGTTGGTCCCCCCCTGCCCCCGGAGGGGGAGATACACGTACACCCCCTCCGGGGGCAGGGGGGCTAACCGCTTTAATTCCTGCCTTTTTTGAAGGCAATCGTTTTACAAAAAACGATATTCATTATTGGAAAAATGGTGAAACGTGGATTCCTGTTGGCGAAACGCCTTATGCCAAAGATGCGACTTTTGGTTATACAAATTCGGATTTAAAACTGTGGATTGAGGAAAAAACAAAAGGCAAAACAAAGGCTTCTGAGGTCGTTAGTTTTGACCCAAATACTGAGGGGGTGGATTTTTCATTAGAAAAATTAAAATCGCTGGACAACGATAAAACATTTATTGTCAATGCTTTACAACGTTCTGATTTAGAAATTTTTGCCCTCGCTGCCTTGCGTTCTGAAAGACGGATTTTGTATCGCACATCAGCTTCCTTCGTCGCTGCCTTTGCGGGTATAACGCCTAAACCCCTTTTGACAGCCGCTATTTCTCCCCCTTCGGGGGTGGGGGGGCTAATTGTCGTTGGTTCACACGTTCCTAAAACTTCGGCTCAATTGGACGAGCTTTTGAAAACAGATATTCAAGTTGTTGAATTAGATGTGTTTCAACTGTTAAATACAGACAACTCACTTGAATATACATCGAAAATTTTAGATAAAATTGGCGGTTTACTGAGGGGATGTAGAAACGTTGTTTTGTTCACTTCTCGTCAATTAATCGTCGGAAAAAACGAAAATGACAGCCTTCAGTTAAGCGTCAATATCTCAAATGCGTTGGTTTGGATTGTTCAAAACCTATCTCTTCGCCCTCAATTTTTAGTCGCAAAAGGCGGCATCACGTCAAGCGATTTGGCAACAAAAGCTTTGGGCGTTAAACGAGCGATAGTTTTAGGGCAAATTGTGGCGGGTGTACCTGTTTGGCAAATGGGAGAGGAGACGAAATTTCCAAATATGCCTTATATCATTTTCCCTGGCAATGTCGGGTCTGATGAGGATTTGAAAAACGTTTATAATATTTTAAAAAATAAAAATACATAATCCACTATGCTCAAAGGCGTTTGTGTAGGCACAGGCTATTTCAGTCCATTTCATTACGAGGCATGGCGTCGCTTATCGGACGTTGAAATAGTCGGTATTTGCGATTTAGATATAGAAAAAGCACAGCAATTAACAGCTGATTTTTTCACAGCACCCCCTCAGTATAACAGCGACTTTAAAGCACTTTTAGCGGCAACACAGCCTGATTTTGTGGACATCATCACGCCACCAAATACACATTTGGATTTGGTGAAAACGGCTGTTGATGCAGGTGTAAAAGCTATTATTTGCCAAAAACCACTTGCACCAAACCTTGAAGAAGCGGAACAAATCGTGGCATATACCGCAGCTAAAAACGTGCGGTTGATGGTGCATGAAAATTTTCGTTTTCAGCCGTGGCATCAAGAAATTAAAAAATTAATAGTAGAACAAGTTATTGGTAATCAATTATTTAGCTTGCACTGGCGTATACGGATGGGCGATGGTTGGCAATCAGACGCATACATAGCAAGGCAACCGTATTTCCGAACGATGCCCCGTTTATTGATTTATGAAACAGGCATTCACTGGATAGATGTCTGCCGTTTTTTGTTCGGAGAAGTAGATAATGTTTTTTCAAAACACTATAAACGCAATGCGGATATTGCAGGAGAAGATGCAGGGCTTGTTTTGCTTGAACATACTGAGGGGGTGCTTTCAACCCTTGATATGAGCCGTTTTAATGAACCAAATTACCCCAATCCACGCCTAACTTTTGGTGAAATCTTAATAGACGGCAACGGCGGTTCTATCCGTTTGTATGCCGATGGTAAAATCACAATTCAAAAATTAGGCGAAGATGAAAGGGTACATTTTTATCCTTTTGAAAACAAAAACTTCGCGGGTGACTGCGTTTTTTATACGCAAAAGCACTTTATAGATAGCGTTTTACATCAAAAATCCTTTGATACTGAGGGGTCTGTTTATTTGAAAAATATGATTCTTCAAGAGGCTGTTTATCAATCTGCACAAGAAAAAAAGGAAAAACAGTTCCTGTTTCTTACCCTTTTGGATAAGGAATAACCTGACTATATTTCCGCTTTTGATACCACGGGTCATTATATTTTTTCAATAAAGTACCCAATTCACTTAAAAGTTGTTTTGATACTTCGGGCAATTCCTCTAAACTCATTTCATGCAATTGATAAGTGTCTTTCAAGTTGTCATAAATAAAGGTGGCATCAACTTTTGTGGCGACTTTACTTTCCCATTCCTTTTTGTTTTCTGTTACAGTGAGCGTGTATCGTTTGGTATGTACACCTCTGGAATTGCCCAACATGATGAGTACCGCTTCTGGCTGCGGTATTTTTTTAGTTGTTTTATTCAATAGCAAAGTCGAAAAATTGTTGCCTTCCACTTGTTTGGGTATTTTATTGCTCATTCCCGCAAGCCCCATAAGTGTCGGCATAATGTCGGGTGTGCCAAACAAGGCATCATTGATATCGGCTTTTAATCCTTTGGGCCAATGGACGATTAAAGGCACAGCTAATGACTCCGTTTCCACATGGTTTTTCCCTGTTAATTCATGGCTACCCATTAATTCGCCATGGTCAGAGCTTAAAAGCACGATAGTGTTGTCCAACTCGCCCATTTTTTCCAATTCATTTAAGACTTGACCAATGTAAAAATCAACGCTTGTGACAGCTGCAAAGTAATTGCGGGCAAAATCTGCGACTTTTAAACTGGCATTTTTACGAACAACCAGATTGCTGTCAATATGAGGGAATTTATCTTTATCGTAATATTTTCTCAAAAACGGCATATCCGTATTGGCATCGTCATAAGGAGAATGTGGTGGATTTAATGACCATATCATACAAAATGGTTTGTCGGTATCCCTCACATTGTTTTTATTGCGAAGATAACCCACGATTTTTTCAGCCTCATTTTTAGGCGTGTAAACTGTGGGCTGATGAATTTCGCCATCTTTTTTACCTTCAATCGTGGTTGGGTCATTTGAGTAAATCAACGGATGAAAATGGGAGTCTTTCACGGATTGATAAAAATACTCGATATGGTGTCTTGCTGGTCCAGGCGGAATATAGATGTCATATTTATTGGGATAATTTCCACCTGGAGCTTCTGCCTTTCCGACGTAGTTGCCTACCTCATCAAAGAATGGTTGCGGCATTTTCCAATGGCATTTTCCAAAATAGGCGGTATTGTAACCTTCTTCGAAGAACAAATCGGTGATTGTTTTGACATCATCTTTTAGGTCTTCATTTCTTCCGACAAGGCAATTATTCCAAATACCATTTTTTCCGGGATACAGACCCGTCAGTAACATACCTCTTGACGGGCTGCACAATGGAAAATTGGCAATGCCATTTGTAAAGACGACACCATTTTTTTGCTAATCTATCTATATTCGGCGTAACGACAGGGTCGGGCTTGCCGACGACATGTTTCAGATACTTTGGTTCGCTCCAAAAACCTGCACTGTACCACCTGAATTGGTCGGGATAGATAATGAGTATATTGGGCTTGTTAGGCTTTTTTGCTTGTTTTTTTACAGCCAAAAATGAACTGAAAATGGCTATGGCTGTCAAGAAAACTAAGGCACTGATTTTTTGAATCTTATATTTTTTCATCATTTCCGTCTATTACTTTTTTAAAGATTTACGATAATTATACTGCGCTTCATAGAGCGATTGGGGCCAAACGGGTTTTCCCATGGATTCCAAATACGCTTGTGGTTCGTTTGAAAGCATTCCTTTATATTCTGCTTTGTTTTGAGCTTTTATACTTTTGGCATACGAACTTTGACTTTCAAATTCTAAAGGATTGCCATGTAAGCCTATTAAATGAGGCATAATCAATCTGCCATATTCACTGTCGGGATTCATGGCTTTGAATTTTTCAGTGTTTACAGATGTATTTTTATGGTTCCAATACATTAAGCCACCGAGATGATTCGGCTGATTTATGGTTGCAGCACCCCATCTACCAAGCACCCAGCCGCCTGCTGTGTTGTCAAATAAATTTATCATAGATTGTTTCCCATGAAGGTCAGACATAGAGGTTGAATGGTACGTCATATTGAGATAAACATTGGAAACGGCATAATTTGACACCCCGGGGGCGTGCCAACCATTGGCATTGTCAAAAATATTCTTAGATAAAACATTATTTGAATGGTTGACACTGACGGTTTGATGCCCTTGTTTACCTTCAAGAGTAATGTTTTCAAGGGTAATATTGAAACATTGGCTCACATTTAAAGCCCTTGAAAAATCTTTAAAAGTGACATTTTTGACGCATGAGTTTGTGCAGTTATTGAGTTCTAAAAGACTAAAACCGCCATCGTGGTCAGCGTTTTTATGATGTACAAAATCCTGATGCCAATTTCCCGCAAAGGTTAAGTCTTCAACGCCAAACTCTTCAATCGGCTTGATTTTGTTGACTTTCCAATCATCGTTGCTGTCTATATCATGTGCAATTGGTGTTGACAGATACAAGGTATTGCCTTCTATTTTGACAATTTTATGTTTTTCTCTTTTTATTAACCCCTCAGTAAGGTCAGTCCAAATGAACTTTTTGGTAGCAATATTTACTTCAAGTTCATAAGGCAATACCGAAGCCTTAATTTTTTCTTCATTCTTAATCGTTCCGACAAGTTCTATGAAATCACCCGCACTAAGATTTTTCACGACATCCACTTTTACACTCATCGTACTCCCTCCTCTATAAGATTCGGTTATTTTACCAACAAGCTCTTGTTTAAAGCTTCTTTCTGATTTGAGTAAATAGGGTGTTGTCCATATTTTAGATTCATCAGCAGCCAACAAGGGCACTTTCGAAAGCAAGGTGGTTTTCTTTGCACGCGCACCTTTAATAATTAGGTTACTCAATTCAACAAATATAGACTGGCTTTCATTCCGTTGTTTTTTATTATTAGGGTCTATGGATGCAGCATCTTTTTGGTCATGTAGTATAAATGTGCCTTCACCAAAATATATAATGATGCCTTGCCCTTTGTTAGCGAGTCTGAATTTTTGGGCGGCTGCGATCGTTAATTTTAAAGCCTGTTTGTCGCTCATGTCATCATTGGGAACTGCCCCAAAATCAGTCACCTTAAATACTTTGAAGTTGTTGGTGTTTTTAGAAGTCGGTATCTCTTTATCACCATTTTGATAGCCCGCATAAGAGCAGTTGAGCGGTATAAATCGGCTATCAAGGTCCGTATTTTTATCTATTAGGTCTGTCCCTGTCGCTCTTGTTTTAATATAGTTTTGCCAGTATAATGATTCATTTTCTTTAAATTCGGCTTTAGAAAGAGCCTTTGTACACCGGTCTGATTAATTTTTTCCCTTTTGATTAAAGCCTCCATAAAGTAATAATCTGCATAGTTTAAAGGCACGTCTATTTCATTTTTGTGCGGAATACTGCCTACGGAATGTTTGAGTATGAAATATTTATTAGAGCCCACTTCTGCTAGATATTCTTTGGAAGTCAAGGTGTTGAGGATTTCGTCGGCAATAGTAAAATACTTTTTATCGCTGTAAGTGCTTAATTCAAACAAAGCAGAAGCCGTTATTGCCGCTGCCGAAGCATCTTTGGGTTCGTTGGGCATATTGGGGGCATCGTAATCCCAATAAGGTATTCTGTCCTTGTTAATTCTCTTATCGTTGGCGATGAAATTGGCGATATTTCCCGCCTGTTTAAGATAGATGGGGTTTTTGGTGTAACGATAACACATCGTATAGGCATAAAGCCCCCATGCCTGTCCCCTTGCCCAAGATGAACTATTTTGATAACCTTGTGCCGTGATTTTACTTAAAACTTTACCCGTTTCGGGGTCATAATCAACCACGTGAAAACTACTGTTATACGGATTTGATTAAAACAAAAGAGACAAAAAAGAGTGCATAACAAAGGCGTAGTCAGGAAATTCATTTCCCGTAAAAGCGCATTAAGCCTTTCTTTTAGTGGGAAATGAATTTCCCGACTACGTGAATCTTTTTGTCGAATCAACATCCTATTTTTCCTTTTTTCGCTCTGTGATAATTTTGTGGTTTGAAAAATACCCCCCCTCAGTATTTTGAGTGTTTCAGGCGTATGATGCTCAGGTGATGATCAGGTATAGTAGACGGAAATTCAATTGGTTTTTGTTTTTTTTTGTAAAAAAAAATAAAAAACCAATTGAATTTCCGTCTACTATACCTCATACGAATCATAGGGGAAACAAATGTATTTTCTTTTGTCGCACTTTTCATAAAATGAGCTAATTACCCCTCTTCAAAGGTCTATTTGCCCCACCGCTGTTGTTGATATTGACGGTAATTTTACAGTTTTTAAAACTAAACAATATTGACGTATGAAAAACAAAATTGGCTTAAAAGTAAGGCATAACGCCTTGACTTTTAGAAAATGTCTTTTATTCCTGTTCTTTCTACTTGGTCTACAAGCCCTATCAACAGCACAAACAAGGTTGATAAAAGGCAAGGTGACGGATGAAAGTGGTGCGCCTCTTCCTGGAGCATCTGTAACGCTTCAAGGGACATCAATAGGCACTCTGACGGATGATAATGGGCTTTATCAAATTCAAGCATCGGAGGCAAATCAGCTTGTCACTTCTTTTATTGGATTTATCACACAAACAATTCCCGTAGGTAACAAAAGTGAAATAAATATCACTTTGTTAGCGACTGCCAATAGTCTCGACGAAGTCGTTGTCGTCGGTTATGGTGAAGTCAAAAAGAGTGATTTGACGGGTTCGATATCAAAATTAGATGTTGATGACCTTCAAAAAGCACTGATTCGTTCTTTTGATGAAGCCTTAGGTGGTCGTCTTGCAGGTGTGCAAGTGACTTCTTCTGACGGATAGCCAGGGTCAGATATAAATATTGTCATTCGAGGGAACAATTCGGTGACACAAAGCAATGCGCCATTATATGTTATTGATGGTTTTTTGATTGAAGGCTCTAATAACAATGCGATAAACCCACAAGATATCGAAAGCATTCCGGTATTAAAAGATGCTTCTGCTACGGCTATTTATGGCGCAAGAGGTGCGAATGGTGTCATTGTTATTACCAAAAAAAAGGGAAAAAAGGCGCACCTGTATTCAGTTTTGACGCTTCTTATGGTTTTCAAAACAACTTAAAAAAGGTTGAATTATTAAGCCCTTATGAATTTGTAAAGTACCAAATCGAATTTGACCCAACCCTCGTTTCCAGCACGCCCTCTAAATCACCGACCCAAATCTATTTGGATAATGGTAAAACCTTAGATTATTACAAAGATGTAGCGGCGAAAGATTGGGAAGGGAAAATTACTCGGACAGCTCCTATGCAGAATTTTAATTTTTCGGTCAGAGGAGGCAGTGAGAAAACAAAATATTCCTTGTCTTCTTCATTGGTCAATCAAGACGGGATTGTTATTAAATCAAATTATAAAAGGTATCAAGGCAGATTAGTCGTTGACCATAAAATTAATGATCAATTGAAAGTGGGGCTTAATGCAAATTATAGTCACTTAGCGCAAACAGGTATCAGCCCCTCATTGTCTCAATTTAGTTCTTCAACGAATGTCATGTTTTCCGTTTGGGGCTATAAACCTTTGGACGTGGCGGGTATGAATTTAGATGACCAACTTTTAGACCCCGATATCAACCCTGTAAATGATTATCGCACAAACCCTTTATTGAATCTGAACAATCTGCATAGATTAAATACAACAAACAACCTGATTGCGAATGCTTATTTGGAATATAATATTTTACCCAATCTAAAACTAAGGGTTACAGGTGGCAATAATACGTCAAAATTAGAGCGTCAAGCCATTAATAATTCTTTAACACAATATGGTTTCCCAGGCAGTAACAATGGCATTAATGGGTCTCTGAATTATGCAGAAAGATACAATTGGCTCAATGAGAACACATTGACGTGGGATAAAAAGATAGACAAGAAAAGTAAAATAAACATCTTAGGTGGATTTACGGTTCAAAAAGAAACCAGTAAGAATTATGGACAAAATGCCAACCAAATACCTGCGGACTACGAAAATTTGGGTATAGATGGTTTACAATACGGCACAAAATTGAGGGTGGATACGCTTCAATCTGTATGGACAATGGCTTCATTCTTAGGGCGTGTCAATTATAATTATAATTCAAAATACTATATAACGGCTTCTATCAGAGCCGACGGTTCGTCTAAGTTCCCTACGCAGAATCATTGGGGTTACTTTCCGTCAGGTGCCCTTTCTTGGAAGTTTAGTGACGAAAAAATCTTTAAAAATAGTAAGGTGTTGTCCGAAGGAAAAATACGCACCAGTTATGGTCTAACAGGCAATAATAGGGTGGGGGATTTTGATTACTTAACAACTTATTTTAATCCTATTGAAAGCAATTATGTATTTAATAACAATTATGTGTCGAATGTCGTAGCGACTAATTTAGGCAACTCAAAACTAAAATGGGAAACGACAGAACAAACGGATTTAGGCTTAGATTTAGGGTTTTTCAAGCAACGCATCACCATTTCGGCTGATATTTATAGAAAAATAACCAGAGATTTATTGTTAAAAGCCTCTTTACCCCAATCTTCGGGATTTGAATCCGCCATTAAAAACATAGGTAAAATTCAAAATCAAGGCTTAGAGTTGAGTTTAAGTACTGAAAATATTCGGACTAAAAACTTCTCATGGTCAAGCTCAATCAATATATCTTTCAATGAAAACAAAGTGCTTGCTTTGAGCGATAATCAAGATGTTTTAGAAAACATTATAAATTGGGATACACAATGGAGTAATACGACGGCTTACATTGCCAAAATAGGGTCGCCATTAGGCATAATGTACGGCTATCTATCAGATGGCACATACAAATATGACGATTTTGATAAAGATGCAGCGGGTAATTACACCTTGAAATCTACAATTACCTCCAATGGTAATAACAGAGCAAGTATTAAACCAGGAGACATAAAATACAAAGACTTAAACGGGGATTTAGTGGTGAATCGCAGTGATTATACCGAAATTGGTCATGGTTTACCTAAGCATGGGTGGATTCAGCAATAACTTTAATTACAAAGGTTTTGATTTAGGTGTTCTTTTTCAATGGTCTTACGGCAATGATATTTTAAATGCCAACAGAGTCGTGTTTGAAGGAAATACCAAAAACGCATCACTTCTTAACCAATTTGCAACTTTTGCGAATAGATGGACGCCTGAAAACCCTACTTCGGATATTTTCCGTACCAAAGGTTATTTTGGCGGCGGTTATGCTTCACAATATGTAGAAGATGGTTCTTATTTAAGATTAAAAACGGTCTCCTTCGGCTACAAATTCGATTCACAAACACTTAGAAAAGCGCGGTTAAAGTCGGTAAGGTTATATGTGGCGGCTCAAAATATATTTACTTGGACCAACTATTCAGGACCCGATCCGGAAGTAAATACTTACAATTCCGCACTTACTTCAGGGTTTGATTATTCGGCTTATCCGAGAGCAAGAACTGTATCATTCGGGACTAATATCGTGTTTTAATTTTAAAAAAATATCACAATGAAAAAAATATTCATATTCATAATTACAACTTTGGGATTCGTTTCTTGCGAGAAATTTCTGACAACAGAACCCATTAATAAAATAGCTATCCAACAATACTATACCGATGAGCAAGGATTGACGGAAGCTTTGGCGGGTGTTTATGACCCCTTAGGGAGAGATGCCATTTACGGAAATCGTATATTCGTAAATATAAATGCTTGTACGGACGAAGGCTATTACGCTCGTTCAGCCATAACGACAGGTGTTATGGTAAATAATTACGACCCGACAAACAATGACATAAATGATTTATGGCAAACCAGTTATTTAGGCATTTATAGAGCGAATGTTTTAATTGCAAATATAGATTTACCCAAAATGGACGATGCTAAACGTCAGTCTATCTTAGGCGAGGCATTGTTTTTAAGAGCTTATTATCATTTTTTATTGGTCTCTTATTTTGAAAATATCCCCTTGATATTGACCCCAACAATCAGTCCCGAAGACGTTTTTGTTCCTCAAACGGCGACAAAAGGCGTTTACGATCAAATTTTAGCGGACATGAAATTGGCAGAACAAAAAGTGCCGACTTCAAGTGCTTATGGATATTCCAGTCGCATTTCTAAAACAATTGTTCAAGGCATTTTGGCGCGTGTCTGTTTGCAAATGGCAGGCTATCCTTTAAAAGAGACGAGCAAATATGCCGAGGCTTTGGATTGGGCTAAAAAAGTCGTTAGCTCGGGAGAACATAAATTGCGAACAACTTTCAATTCGGCATTAACAAACAGTGCATACAGTCAAATATTTATAGACCAAGCGCAAGACCTTTATGATATCAAAGAAAGCATGTGGGAAATTGAGTTTAAAGGCACCAGAACCGATGGTAATTTAGAAACAGGGCGTTTAGGCAATACAAATGGTATAACAAATGACCAGTGCAGCGCTGACCCCAACTTTGGGTTACAGTTACGGATTTATCAAAGGCACAGCGCGGTTGTATAAAGCCTATAAAACAGGCGATTTGCGTAGAGATTGGGTACTCGCACCCTTTACCTATAACTCAACAACGGGTGCTAAAGTACCTACGACCACGACAACAGGTTATGGTCGGGATTGTGCCAAATGGAGAAGAGAATTTGAGCTTTCTTCGCCTAAAATTAAAAATCATGGGCCCGTTAATTTCCCCGTTTTGCGTTATGCCGATGTCCTGTTGATGTTGGCAGAGGCCGAAAATCAAGTAAATGGGCCTACTGCTCTTGCCTATGATGCTGTCGATCAAGTCAGACGCAGAGGTTTTGGGCTAAATATAGCGACCGCAAGTACAGTCGCTGATTTGCCAGTAGGATTAACTAAAATCCCATTTCAAGAAGCTGTTGAAAACGAGCGTATGCTCGAACTTTGTTTTGAAGGCAACCGTCATTTAGACTTAATTCGTTGGGATAAATTTGTAAGCACAATGAATTCCATAGGCAATGAAATCGGTGTTGGCGGTGGTGCTCAAGCCTATGGTGGTTTGGGCGGTAAAAACGTCACGTCACGTCATTTGGTTTTTCCAATCCCTGCAAAGGAAATGGCGATAAATAAGAAATTGGTTCAGAATAAAGACTGGTAATAAAAAGTCAAATTATATAAAGATGAAGGGATAACTCACTTTAGTCTCTATATTTTTGAAAACCCCCTCAGTATAGCAAAATACAAAGGGGGTTTTTCAATTATTTAGGGATGAGGTCAGGAATAAGGACACCCCTCAGTAAACGATAAATGAACAAACATAACATCAATTATTAGGTGCATTTGTTTAAAAAAAGTTCCATGAAAAATGAGAAAGAATTACTAATTCTGTCTCACTCTCTTTACTGAGGGAGTCGTTCTGATTATCTTTTTGCCTAAAAATTGCTAAATTATTGCAACAAAAGTTATAGCTTCTGCATTTTGACAGCACGAACGACAACCTATTTCAGGACGATACAAGCGACCTAATAAATGATATTTATGTTTGTTCGTACTATTTCAGCTTTGAAAAATCAGTTGGATACATCAAAATAGACTCCACACTTGTTGTCAAAGGTCCACCGCCTTTTACTTCCGATGCTTTGCGGGTTGCAATCCATTCTGGGTCGCTACGAAATTTATCAAAAGCGACCTTTGCAGCCTCTGGCGATTGGTGCGTCAAAAAGTAGTAAAGCGTATTGTCTGCACCTTGTGCAGCATCGGTGGGCGTCCAATAAAACTTATTGGTCATACCGTATTGTTCAAAACGTTTGACTGTAAAATCTCTAAAACGGCTCAAAAGATTGTCCAAATTATTAGGCGTGGTGTGATAAATCCGAAATTCCCAAACATTGCTGTTTAGGCTTGAAAGCGTATTGTTTGGTGAAAAATTCGTCGTTTTCAAGAAAACACTTTCCACTTTGGTCACTATTTTACCATTTACTTCGCTTTCTTTTGCCACTCGCTGCCAAGTTGTGTCTGACATAAATGCTTTCCAAGAAGCATCTCTCGCAGCTCTATTCGGGTACGAAAGAATGTAATAGAGCTTGCCGTCAGGATTGTCCAAAGGTGTCCAATAGCCCACATTTGTCATGCCATGACTTTCAAAAATTTTTGTCGTATGGTCACGGAAACGTTTCATTAAGTCATTCAATTTGCCAGGAGCAGTCCAATAAACACGTAATTCGTAGCAAAGCGTATCTTTTGTAGGCATCGTCGGAGACGCAACAGCCATGCCTGTTGGCTTCTGACCCGATTTTGCCCATGCCCGAAGCGCATCAAAAGCGATAGCCGTTTGCTCATTGCTGAATGCACAATGCCCTTGTCCGTTGGTATAAAATGTCTTCAAATTCTGCTCTTTGTGCATTTGATGCACCAAATTATCGTATTTATCCAAGCCATACTGAGGGGGTATCAATTGGTCATAAGTCGTGTGCATCATCAATAAAGGTTTGTCAATAATACCTGTGCGGTCATAGGTTGTGAGCCGTTTATTGGAAGCCGTTGCCGACACACGTTCTACTTTTTTGTTAATCTCCCAATCGTTTGGAAAACCAGAGTAAATCGTATTGGTATTGTCAAATGGATTGCCGCCAGATTGCGCCGCCAAATCCCTTAAAACGCCGTCAGAAAACATCAAATTGAAAGGCAGGTCTTGCAATTTGATGTCATAATGTTTGGCATATTCAGCCATTAAACCGTCTTTATACTGGATTTTTCCGATGATTTCGTAGGCTTTCCTCATTTTTTCTCGACCATCGCCAGTAAAAACAGCGGGTGCTTTGCCGCTCATCACGTCTGCAACAGGTGGTAGCAAATCGGGAAAAAGAGCGTTAAAAATCACATAGGAATCAAAAGCTCTTTGTGTCAATTCATACGCACGACTCGACAAAGGACACAAGGCTAAACCACCATTGTACTCTTTTGGAAATTTTTCAATAGAAGCAACGGTGATGCCGCCGCCCATTGAGTGACCCGTTATGAAAGTGGAATCGGGCTTGCCAAATTTTTTCGCAAATAATTTGCGCAAAGCCTCCGTATCGTCCACGCCTTCGGGCAATGCCCAACCGACACGGCTATACGATGAACGGGCTGTGGCAAAGCCGCGTTCTAAAAAAACGTTCAACATCGCATTGCGATTGAGCGTATTTCGGGGCGTAGAAGGCTGCTCGTAACCATGTGCGTACATGACGAGTTTTTTGTTCCAATTCGCAGGAATTTGGATTTCGTAGGCAGCACCATTGAGTATGCCTGTGTCACGTTTAGCCGTTTGGCTAAAAAGAGAAAAAGATAAAAGGAGTAAAAATAAAACGATACTATTTTTCATTCTTATTGTTGTTTTAAATGCGAAATGGTGTTGAGATACATGATACAACAAATTGTAGTCGGGAAATTTATTTCCCGCCAAAATGTCCTAAAATACTGAGGGGGGGATGAATTGTCAAAGTTAATTATTTTCCAAACCCACCAATATTTTTTTAGCCAACGACGCTTTTATGAGCTGATACGACGGATTTAGTTAACTCAAATTCAGCATTTTAATCGCATTTTCCTTCAAAATCAACGGTTTTACTTCTTCTTTAAAGCCTGCGGTTTCAAAGTCTTTGAGCCACCTTTCGGGCGTAATCAGGGGAAAATCTGTACCAAACAATATTCTGTTTTTCAGTTGTGTATTGGCATATTGCACCAACTGAGGGGGAAAATATTTGGGCGACCAGCCCGACAAATCAATATACACATTGGGTTTGTGCATCGCCACTGACAAGGCTTCATCCTGCCAGGGCCAGGACGGATGCGCTATAATGATGGGTGAATCTGGAAAATGAATCGCAACGTCGTCTAAGTGCATGGGGTTGGAATATTCCAAGCGCAAGCCGCCGCCGCCGCGCACACCACTGCCAAAACCCGAATGTCCTGAATGAAACAACATCGGCAAACCCGCTTCTGCAATGACTTCATAAAGGTGAAAAGCCATTCTGTCGTTGGGATAAAAACCCTGAACGGTTGGGTGAAACTTGAAGCCTTTGACACCGAAATCGGTTATCAAACGTTTGGCTTCTCTGGCACCCATGCGTCCTTTATGCGGGTCAATACTCGCAAAAGCAATCATAATGTCGTCATTTTTCAAGGCGGCTTCCGCAACTTCTTCATTCGGGATGCGGCGGCGTCCGAGTTCAAATTCGGCATCAATGCAAAACATGACGAAGGCTATTTTTCGCTCACGGTAATAATCCGCCGTCTCCTGAATGGTTGGGCGATGCGCCGATTTGAAATATTTGGCAAACGCCACGTCAAAATCGGGGCGATAATCGTCATGCGGTTGACAGCACGAGACTTCGGCGTGTGTATGCACGTCAATGGCGATGATTTCCTTTAAATTAAGACCCATTTCTTATCAATTTTTATTTTTCACTTTTCGTTTTCAATCACCCCAAATCGTTTGCGCTGTTTTCACAAGGCGTTCAAACTTTTCCCATTGTTGCTTTTCCGTCAAGGCATTGCCATGGTGCGTGCTTGAAAAACCACATTGAGGACTGACACACATATTTTCCAAAGGCATGTATTTAGCTGCTTCTTTGATGCGCTCGGTCAAAAAATCAGTGGATTCTAAATCTGCCAATTTTGAAGACATGATGCCTAAAACGACGACTTTATCATTGGGAACGAAGCGCAAAGGTGCAAAATCGCCTGAACGTTCATCGTCATATTCCAAAAAGTAAGCGTCAACATTGATACTGTTGAACAATACTTCTGCAACAGGTTCATAACCACCTTCTGCAAACCATGTTGAGCGATAATTGCCCCGACAAAGGTGAATACCGACCGTCAAATCTTCTGGGCGATTGTCAATAACAGAGTTGATTAAAGCGGCATACGTGCGGGGCAATTCATTGGGGTCTTCGCCACGTTCTGCGGCAGCTGCCCGCATTTTAGGGTCGCAGAGATACGCCAAATTGGTGTCGTCCAACTGAATATAACGACAACCTGCGGCGTATAAAGCGGCTATTTCATCACGATAGCAAGCGGCTAAGTCTTCAAAAAACTCGTCCATATCGGGGTAAGCATCAATGGCAATAGCTTTGCGACCTCCTCTAAAATGCACCATCGTTGGAGAAGGAATAGAGACTTTTGGCGTTTGAGTTGTGACTGATTTTAGAAAATTAAAATCATCGACTTGGATATTTCGGGCGTGTTTCAACTTGCCTGTAACACTCAATTGGGGCGGCGTAAATTTGTCTTCTGCGACTTTTGCGTTCGGGTTGGCAGCAATGCCGCCTGTGACGCTCACGCCATCGAGTTGTTGCAAAAAATCCAAGTGGAAATAGTCACGGCGAAATTCACCGTCCGTTATGGATTTCATGCCTGTTGATTCCAAGCGTTTGACTGTTTCGGCAATTTCTCGGTTTTCAATGGCACGAAGCGCATCATCAGAAATTTCGCCGTGTTTCCAGCGCAAACGGTTTTCTTTGACGGCGGGCGTTCTTAAAAGACTGCCTACGTGGTCGGCTCGGAAAGGAGGATTTAGTTTCATTATTCTTATTATTTTTAATTGAAAATGAATGAGTTAGAACATTTTGGATGCTATTGAGTATTTTACTGAGGGGGCTATTTTTGAACTTCTAAAACAGGCTCAATCCGTTCTTTTTCATAAAGTTTATCTACATACTCGACCCTATTTGCCAATATCATCCTTTGATTGATTGACCCTTTGTCCGTTATTTCACCTTTATCAATTGACAAAGTGAAATCGGCAAAAACGGCTCTTTTTATCTGCGTTGAACTGCCTGTACTGTGTTGTGCAAAATCATTCAAAACGGCTTGTAAAGCGGCTAATACTGAGGGGTGGTTCACGATAAGATTTGGGAAATTTTTAAAATTTCCTAAATCTGCATTCTCGTCCAAACCCGTTAATTTTTTACAAAAATTCAATTCTGGAAAGACAATAGCCCCTAAAAAAGCACGGTCATGTCCTGTTATAGCAGCGTCTTGTATCAATCCTTTTCCTGCGGCAATGAGTTTTGCTTTTAAAATACCGACATTGACCCAAGTACCTGTATCGAGTTTGAAGTCTTCGGCAATACGTCCGTCGAATATCATTCCCTTGTTCGGGTCGTTTTCGTCCACAAATTTCAAGGCATCGCCTGTGCAATAGTAGCCTTCTTCGTCAAAGGCTTTTGCGGTGGCTTCGGCGTTGCGCCAATAGCCAGGTGTCATGTTTTCGCCTTTGAAACGGGCTTCCAATTTGCCGCCATTGGGTATCAATTTTACGGCTAAATTAGGCACTGACACGCCTAACATGCCGGCAAAACTACCCAGTTGCGTATTAAACATCGCCGAAGGACTCGCTTCGGTCATGCCCAACCCCGAAGCAATTATCAAGCGTTTGCCTGTTGTTTCGTAAGACAAACGTTCCAAATCGTCCCAAACGTGTTGCGGCATACCTGCGCCAGCGTAAAAAAACAGTTTTAATTGGCTGAAAAAATGGGCGCACAAAGCTTTGTCTTGTTTTAAAAAAGGTATCAATTCTTCAAACCCTTTTGGCACATTGCAATACATCGTGGGCGCAATGTCGTGGAGGTTTTCCACCGTTTTTTTAATGCCGTTGGGTGTTGGATTGCCTTCGTCAATGTACAAAGAACCGCCGTTGAAAAGCGTTAAACCAAAATTGTGGTTGCCACCAAATGTATGATTCCACGGCAGCCAATCAATAAAATTCAAGCCACCATTTTGCATAAAAGGAAATGTTTGAGTGATTTGCTGCCAATTCGTCGTGATATTGCCATGCGTATTAATTACGCCTTTTGGTAAACCCGTTGAACCCGAAGTAAAAAGAATCTTTGCAATTGTTTGATTATCAATAGCTTTAAAAGCTTTATTGACGGATGAAGTGGGTTTTGTTTTTAAAATATCTTCAAAAACGATGTGATTACTGAGGGGGTCGTTGACGGTGATAATTTTGACGGGTTCTTTAAGGTCGGTAGGTGTTTTAAGGTCGATTTTAAGGTCGGTGAGGTTTGAAACCTCGCCGACCTTAGGGGTGACGGCTGCCAAAGCTTTTTCATATTGTTTGCCATCTTGAACGAAAATAATGGAGGGCGTGAGTAAGTCAATCGTATGCCTTAATTTTTCATAATCCGTTGATTTTAAAGAATATGCGGGCGCAATTGGTGAATAAGGCACACCAATATGCATAGCTGCCAAAGCGATTAAACCATGTTCAATGCTGTTTTCAGATAAAATAGCAATGGGTCTTTCGGGCGAAACATGGTTTTGTAGCAAATATTGGGCGATACTCCTTACTTTTTCATAGGTTTCAGCATAGGTTAAGGTACGCCAATTATTGTTTTTAACATCTTTAAGGTCGGGGAGGTTTAAAACCTCCCCGACCTTAGGTATCGTATTAATACGTTGCCCCAGAAATACTTTATCAGGTGTTTTTTTTGCCCAATGAATGAGCCGATGCGTGATGCGGTGCGGTCGCTCTTTAAGCGGAACCGTTGATTTTAGAATAACTACCCCCTCAGTATTGACCTCTTTTATGATGTCAATTTTAGCGGTTCTTATTTTTTTAAAAGGTGTTTGTTTTAAATCATAAGTCATTTTATATCAATTGATTAATAACATTCCAAAAGTTTAAAACTTTTGGAATGTTAAGGTTGAAGTTATAATTTATTCACCTACCTTTTTAGCACGTCCTTCAAGGAAATCGTTCAAACGCGTCTTTGCTTCGGGCGCATCTTGGGCGATGGCTGCCATGAGGGATTCCATCATTAAGCCACCATCATGCCCTGCGTCAACGATGCGTGGGAGGACGTGCATGAGGGCGTAATTGGTCATACCTGCATTATTACTGATTTTTTTAGCCAATTCCAAGGCTTTTTCTAAGCCTTCACCATCGCCAACAAGGTATTGAGACAAGCCAAAAGTGACCCCCTCAGTAGCCGTAAGGACGCGACCTGTCAACATCATATCCGTCATACGTGCCATGCCAATGAGTTTTGGTAAACGTACCGATGCACCGCCGCCGACAAAAATACCTCTTTGCCCTTCGGGTAAAGCATAAAAAGTAGAATTTTCCGCCACTCTTATATGGCAAGCTGCTGCCAATTCTAAGCCGCCGCCAACACATGCGCCATGCAAAACAGCGACAACAGGAACAGTGCCAAATTGCACTTTTTCCAAGGCCCGATGCCACATACGTGAGTGCTGAACGCCTTGAACGGCATTGCGTTCCGTCAATTCAGAAAGGTCAAGTCCTGCGCTGAAATGTTTGCCTTCGGCAGTAATAATGGCGCATTTTATGCCTTCGGGAATGTTTGAAAAGACTTTTTCGATGCTCAAAATGGTCTCGTCATTAATCGCATTCCGCTTTTCAGGACGATTGAGCGCGACAATGAGGATATTGCCTTTGACCTCAATTTTGAGTGTTGGAGATATATGATTGAGCGAAGTATGGTTAGTCATGTCCTTGTTTTTCAATACAAAAAAATAGTGCTACAAATATAAGGTAGCCTTATATTAAAAGAGCAAGTTTTGATGCTTTTTTATAAAAAATGTGAAAAAATGGACATGATCTTAGCGTAGGCACTTTTATAATACAGAAAAAATAGTACCCTTATTTGCCAATAATTTTTAACCGATGTGCTTGCCCCCATTCGTTCATTGCCATCAAAACGTTCTCTAATGACTTACCATAAGGCATGATTTCATACTCCACCGTAGCGGGTCTGGTGTCATAGACGGTGCGTTTCACCATTTGGTTCATCTCTAAATCTCTCAATTCTTTGGACAGCATTTTGGGTGTTATCTTAGGGATTTCGCGTTCTAATTCCTTAAAACGCTTCTTTCCACCCATTAAAGCACCTATAATAGGCAATTTCCATTTGCCACTCAAAAAATCGAGTGTATCCCGAATCGCTCTAACGAATTCCTCGGAGCAGTGTGTGTGATTTGCGGCTGTGGCTTCTTTTTCCATTTTAATATTCAGTTGCTATACTAAAGTATAGTGCTATACTTTGGTATAGTAGTTACAAAAGTATAGCAAAGATATGTACTTTTGCAGCTTCAAAAAATACTTTAAACAAAATAATTTATCGTTGAAATTTAAAAATGAAGAAAGACAAAATTATTTACTGGATTACAACTGGGCTTATTGGACTGATGATGTTGTTTAGTGCTTACAACTATTTTACGAATCCGGAGATGCAAGCCGCGTTTGTTCACTTAGGTTTTCCTGATTATTTCAGAATTGAATTGGGCACAGCAAAAATTTTGGGTGTTGCTGCATTGTTATTACCCATGACACCAAAACGTCTAAAAGAATGGGCTTATGCAGGTTTTGGGCTTGTTTTTATCTCCGCGGCTATTGCTCATTTTGTGAGTGGTGACCCGGCACCTAATTTCATAGCGCCTTTGGTTTTTTTAGGCATTCTTGCTGTTTCTTATACTTATTCGAAT
Organism: Saprospiraceae bacterium; assembly: GCA_043772905.1. Classification (GTDB taxonomy): domain Bacteria; phylum Bacteroidota; class Bacteroidia; order Chitinophagales; family Saprospiraceae; genus JAAFJT01. Next base: position 21,848 of record JAYVFS010000214.1, read on the forward strand.
AAGCTAAAAGTAACTGCGTAAACGCAAATTTATAAAACCCTCCTAAGATGTTAGATGCTTAGGAGGGTTTTAAATAATTGGAAATCAAACTTTTATGCTAATATACTGATGGCACATCTCGAATCAATCGGGAGGGGTCATTCTTTTAATACCAAAGCCTTTTCATAGTTTTTCATACCCCACAAAAAGCTGATTATCGTCGCAATCCCACCGACAACATAGAGCGCAACAAGCGAATATTTTATCATTTTTTCATCATGAAAAATAGAATCTGTAAAGAAAGCAACCAACAGAGGACCCAATCCCATGCCGATGATATTGATGAAAAATAGGAAAATCGAAGTCGCCAAAGCACGTACTCGATTGGGTAAAATCTCTTGAATCGCTGCACCAGCCGCACCCAGAGGAAAGGAAATAAAAAACATAGGTATTGCCAATGAATACAAAATCATAGTCGGGTCGCTCAATAAAAAATTGCAGCAAGAAGCGAGCATGCCGATGCCTGAAATCACGCCTACACGCACTTTTCCATTGATTTTACCTTGTTTTGAATACCAATCCCCTAAAAACCCGCCTGCTAATACGCCTAATGCTGAAAAAATGGTCAGGATAATACCAAAACTAAAACCCGTTTTTTGCATTGTCCAACCAAATGTGCGGACAAAATAAGTGGGAATCCAAGCAGAAGAGCCATAGCTGATAAAAGCGGTAAAAGCCGTACCAATACAGATAGGCAAATAGGCTTTGCGTTGTAACCATATTATATTTAAGGCTTCTCGGAGTGTCGGTTTTTCAAAAAGCACCCCCTCAGTATTGAGCGTCTCTTTTCGTTCCGGCTCTTTAATCGTTAACATCAAAAGTGCAATCACAACGCCAGGCAAACCGATGTAAAAAAACAGCATTTGCCATGGGAAAATATCGCCAAAAATAGGCACATGAACCAAGCCGCTTGTGGGCAAAGTAGAAATCAAAACCGAACCAAAAACGATGGCTAAACCCATTCCCATAAAAATACCCATCGAATAGGTGCTCAAAGCCGTTGCCAATTTGTTTTTTGGAAAATAATCGCTTATCATAGAGTAAGCCGAGGGTGATAATGTGGCTTCGCCTACGCCTACGCCCATGCGCACAAGAAAAAATTGACCGTAGGTATTGATGCCGCCACACATAGCGGTCATCACACTCCATACCGTCACGCCTGCAATGATGATGTTTCTACGATTGAATTTATCTGCCAAATGACCAATGAAAATGCCGAAAAGTGTATAAAACAAGGCAAAACTGAAACCCATCAGCAAACCCATTTCCGTATCGGACAGGTGCAAATCGCGCTTGATGGGACCGACCAACAAGGATAAAATTTGTCGGTCGAGGAAAGATGAAATGTTGGCAAGCATCAGTACGAAGACGACATACCAAGCGTAGCCGAGTGATTTTTCGTTTTTATTTTCCATTACTTGTTGTGGTTGCGATAAGTTAAATACTGAGGGGTGTCCTTTCACTTCATCTGTCGTTTAAAAAACGCCCATGCCTCCAAATGCACATCAATATCGTTGGGATAATCGTGTTTGCCGCCAATCACTTTGAGTAAGGTGACTTCTGGTTTTCGCCGTTTTTTGAAAGTATATTGCTCGATTGTTTTGCCATCTTTTGGGTCATTATCGGGCAATAAAACCTTTTTAGGTTCACCTTTATAACCTGCCAATTCAGCCCAATAGTGAAAAGTCCGATTGGTTGAACGCACAAAACCCAAGCTGATATTGTTGCCAATCACCACTTCTCCTCCATCATAAGGATTGGTTTTATCGGCAGTTCCGTTGACGATGAGAACAGGAAACCGAACCCGTTTTTCGATGCAATCCAAATTATTTGTATCGGGCAAATTGGCGATAAGTGCCGTTATTGCCTTGAACTTGTCGGGCATCGTCAAAGCCAATTTATATGCCATGTGTCCGCCACCCGAAGTACCTACGGCGAAGACGTGTTTTTTGTTGATTTTATACGTTTTGTCAAAATAATCAATCATACCGCCAAAAAAGGATTCTTCATTGATATTCAAATGATTAGCTTCTGAATTGGCTGTTTTTCGACATTCATTCCAATACCTTTTGTAGCCATCTGGATAAACCAACAAGATATTTTCGGTAGGGGCTATGCCTTCCAATTTTGTTGTTCGTGCGCGCATTTGTTGCCCATCACCACCCGAACCATGCAAGACAAAAACCAAGGAAGCATTGTCTTTTACGGGTTTCAAAAAATGGAATGTTCGGTAATTCCCTTCAATCAAAATGGAATCATGGATGATTTGGCTTTGTGCCGTCAATGCCGAAAATATCAAAAAAATAGGAATGATTTTTTTCATTTTTTATTTTAATTTATTGTTCCTGTTTTGGCTTTCAGCCCCCAACTCTGACTCATCAAACATCGCTTTTGGCTAATTATGCTACAAAACCCGATAAAATTTCAGCAAAACATGGTCGCTCATACGTGCGCCAGTCGAGATAACAACCGCCTTGTTGAGCCACGCATATTTGCCATCAGCGACTTCAAAACTCGCTGCTGTGCGCATATAATATTCCGAAGGGTCAACCTTTTCGCCTTTTGCCATACGGGCTAAAACTTCGGGTTTGGCGTGTCGAATCCCTTTGTTTTGGATATAAATCAAGACACCATCATCAGTTTTGAGGGTATAACGGGCTTCCAAATCGGCTGTACCATCTGCTCGAACCGTTTGCCAATCTGCACCACCTGACACGACAACGCCGCGTATATTGGGTCCTTCAAACGTGCCGCCGTTGATGGGAATGATGCGCCGTTTGCCATAAGTTGTAAAACCGATTTCATGCACAGGGTCAAGCGTAACTTTTGCTTCGAAAATGAATTCGAGTTTGGGTTCGGGTAAGCCGCTTTGGGCTGCCGCTTTTGATGTTGCTAAAAGGAGGAAAAAGAGTAATAATTTGCTTGAAAACTTCATTTTTATCGCTTTTTTTAAGTAAAATACTGAGGGGTCAAATCCCCATCCTAAAATCCGTAACACTCTGTTCTGAAAAATCTATTTTTTCAAAAACAGACGAATTACCGTTCCCCGCAGGTGATTGTGTACCAATGCCGACCTTGATTACTGAGGGGTATTCATTTTTGAAAACACGCACCAATTGCCACTCTTTACCGTCAATTGAATAGTAAAACCCAATCACTTTTGCATCAGAAGATATTTTCATAAAGACGCTTTTGCTTTTCACCACATCATGGTTGTTATCGTCTGAAAAATCTTTTGTTTTGACCGTAACAATCCGCTTGTTCATCCTTTCATCTGCTTCAAAAGCAAATTTGAGCCAATTTTTTTTATCAATATAAATAAACGCCATACCTGCATCGTATTTCACATTATGAACAGGCGTTACTTTGAAAGAAAACGTAAAGGGTTTGGTATTGTCAACCGAGTTCAAAAGCAAGGGTGCATTTGCTTTTTGATAAGGTGGTGCACCTGGCTCAATGAAGAAGTCTGTTTCCTTTTCAGAAGTGAGTTCAATTTTGTCAGTGGTCATTTTCACAACCTTTCCTGCAGGACCATTTATGCAGAACCCGAAAGGATATTTTTCAGAAAGTACTTCAATCAATTCCTTTTGTTCGGATTCGTCTGAAACAGCCTTTTTTTCAGGTACATTTTTGCACCCTAAAACCAATATCAATAAGAAGAATAAATATTTTTTCATGTTATAAATTTTTGTAGCCGATTCGCCTAATGCCGTAAAAATCAATTCAAGGTCAGTCATGTGGTCGCGTAGGTTTTGTTTTTCCAAACCTTTCAAGTTTTTATGTTCGCTGGGTGTCATCCCAAATGTGCCTTTGGCGATAACAGCCGTTAAAATCGAGTATTCATGTCCTTCTTTTACGCCTCGTTTTTTCCATTCATCGGTCAGTTTTTTGCGGGTATCAATGGTTTGCAAACGCTGTTTTATACATTCATCGGTGTATCCTTGGGCTTGATAAATTTCACGTAAGCGGTCAAAACCGAGTTCAGGGTCGTTCATTTCGTCCAATTCACGTTTACCCAATGACGCTAACCATGTTTTAAACGGTTCAGCTTTGGGCGAAGGCACGGACATAATGATGCGGAAGACCCCCTCAGTATTGGCGCAATCTGTCACGCGTTGCCGCCCGTCGGTTGCTGCCATTTTCAACCTGTGACAAACTGTCACAAGTTGCTCTTCGCATGATTTTAATTTTGCCCAATAGTTGTTTGGATTGGGCGAATCCGTCAATGCTTCAATGACATTAACAACTGAAAAATACATTTCGCCTTCATGCTCAATATGTCGAATCTTTTTTTGCTCAAAAACGGCTATTTGATTGTTCATTTTTGTTTGATTTTGGTTTTAAATTATAGTATTTCTTTAAAAAGTGGCTTTGATGGACGTAAAATAGTATTAACCATTCAAAAATGGTTTATTTTTGTAAAAAATAAGATAAAATGGAATTAACTATCAATATACCAAATACACAAATACAGCATTTAGGAAAAAGTGAAGAGGAGATGTTGTTGTCATTAGCCATATTTATGTATTCGGAATGGAAAATGTCATCTGGACGATGTGCAAGAATGGCAGGTTTGTCTCGTATTGCTTTTTTAGATGAATTAGCGAAACGCTGTGTGCCTGTCAATTACGATGTTCAAGAACTTGAACAAGATGTAAAAAACTGGGAAAACTTTAAACTCAAACATGATAGTCATCAGCGATACGACTTGCCTTAGTGCACTTGTTCGGATTGGAGAATTAGACCTACTGAAAAGGCTTTTTCATGAAGTCATTATTCCGGTAAAAGTACACGAAGAACTTTTAGCACTCTCTTCTTTTGGTGTTGATGTTTCTATTTTTTCTACTCTTGATTGGATTAAAATCCAACAACCAGAGGCTTCTCCGTTACTCAATGAACTTCTTACCGTATTAGACACTGGGGAATCCTATGCAATTGCACTTGCGATTGAACTAAATGCAGATTGGTTGATAGTTGATGATTTGGACGCTCGACATATTGCCGCACAACTCAATATTAATATAACAGGTACTGGAGGTGTCTTTATCCAAGCGAAAGATAGAGGAGTCATTACACAAGTAAAACCTTATCTTGATTTGATAATGACAAAAGCGGGTTTTAGACTTAGTTCAACACTTTATAACCGTATTTTACAGTTGGCAAGTGAATAGCTTATAAATATAAATCCAAAAGCCATATAGCACACAATGTATTGATAATCACCTATGTGTGCTATATGGCTATATGTTCAACAAGACATAATTACTTTTTAAACTTCGTCACCCGAGCATCTTTAATCACCCCTTTCCAATTCATACCAAAACCAAAGTCGTAAACTGACCCCTCAGTATCTTTGTGGCATTTCATGTCTTGCGGCACATCTTCGGCTTGTTTTTCAACTTCGGACATATTAGCGGGCATTTGCATGGGCAACAATGCAGATGGTTCGGCTTTGCCAGCTATAATCTCTAAAAGTGCTTGGTCTTGTACTCGGAAACTGACCATAATCGCATCGGCTTGTTTTTCAAACTCATTGAAAATCATTGGATTGTCAACGGTAACAGAAACAATCACAGGCTTGCCTTTCATTTTGGTATAAGTTTCTGTCACCATGCCTAAGTCAGTGATATTGCTTGCTTTAATCGTTTTTCCTTTGTAGCTGCGGTTCGTGAATTTTTCCATGGGGTCGCCGCCAGCGATACTCGTTGTGCGGGCTTCTGTTGCCGTATATTCCCCATATTGAAGGCTGATAGGCACATAACCATTGCCGCCTTTGCGGACATCTGTTGAGTCATAACCGTTGCCTGTGTTCGGGTTACTGATAAAAACCAAGGCATAATCGGCTTCATCAGGGTTGTCGGTTACGTTAAAATACTTTTTGACGATATTGATATTGACCGGATAATCCAATTTTTCAGGTGATGGTTCGCCCAGAAAGTTCCGACTTGCGGGCGTGAATTTTTTAGGTACATACACTGTTTTACCCGATTTCAAAGGTAAAACGTGCTTTTTATTTTTCAACATAACAATGGATTTCAACTGTGCATCGTAGCCTTCTTTCATAAATTCGGGCTTTCCGACAGTGCTTTTGGTGTTTTCAATATCCAAATATGGATTTTCAAACAAGCCCACGTGGAATATATTTTTCAACAATCTGACTGCCGATACTTCCATACGTTCCCGCATCCATTTTTCGCCATGTTCTTTAACGCCCATCGCATAAGCATCAATAATCGGTTGTGCTTCGTTGTTGCCGCCAAATTGGTCAACGCCCGCCATCAGGATTTTGTAGTGGCGTTCTGCAATCGTCAAATTTTCAACGCCATGCGGTTTGCCACCTGTAAAATTGTCCATTTGCGTTTTGTTGCCTGTGATACCCCAGTCTGTACACGCCACGCCGTCGTACTTATACTTGCCCCGTAAAAGGTCGGAAATGATGTATTTATTGTAGGAATTACCAACATTTTCCTTGTTTTTGGTGTCTTGATTCCACGAAATCGTGTAGTAAGGCATCACCGCCGAAGCCATTTTGGTTTTACCTTTCAACTTAAATGCCCCCTCAGTAAAAGGGATAAAATGGGTCGTAAATTTGCCGCCAGGATAGACCGCAAATTTGCCATAACCATAATGTGCATCCCGTCCAGCCTCGCCCGAACCGCCGCCAGGCCAGTGCTTGACCATCGCGTTGACGCTGCCGAAACCCCAGCCGTCTTTCACTTCTTGCGCGCCTTTTGAGGTTTGAAAACCATCGCAATAAGCCTGAGCCATCGCCGCAGACAATTGTGGATTTTCCCCAAAAGTGCCGCTGAAACGATTCCAACGAGGTTCAGTCGCTATATCAACTTGCGGTGAAAGGGCTGTTGCAATGCCCAACGCGCGGTATTCTTTGGCTGCAACCTCGCCAAAACGCTCGACTACTGAGGGGTCAAAAGTCGCTGCCATACCCAACGAACTGGGCCACATCGAAATGCGTCCACCCGCACCTGCGTTAAATTCCATGGTCGAAACAGTGCCATGACGTGGGTCAGAACTGTTGTTGGCAGGAATGCCCAAACCGATGCCTTCGCAAAACGCTTGCACATTGTTGTTCCACAAAGCAGATACTTCGGGCGACTCAACTGTGGTAATCAAAACGTGGCGTAAATTGTCTTTTTCCAAAAAAACCTTTTGTTGGTCGCTCAAATCAGATGCTTTTGCGCCACTTGCAGGAAATGGTTTGCCGTTGTAAGTACCGCCAAAATAGCCGCCTGGACGTGCAGGAAGAGATTGATGGCGGCTGTACAACATCAAACCTGCAATTTGCTCAATAGACAATTGGGTTGCCAAGTCTTTTGCCCGTTCTTCGTAAGGCAAACGCCAGTCTTCGTACTTGTCGAGTTTGCCGTTTTTGTTCAAATCTTTGAACGCAAAACCGCCCATTGTGAGGATTTTGATACCTGAATTTTGCGAATAGCCAATTGTTTGACCGCCTTGATTGGCGATAAAAGAAAGGTCTCCTTTTTTTGTTTCCGTATATTTTTGACTGAATACAGAAGTGATGGACAATAATAAAAGCCCACATAGCGAAAGCAACGATTTATTCATTTTCCTTGTTGTTTAGTTTAATTTTCCTTAAAAAAGAATCTGTAAAGGAAATACAAGATTTTGAAAAATATACTGATTGGTGAAAATTTGACAATTGGTTTTCGATGGTTGGGGGTGTTTGTTCGATGGTTGAGGAGGAATCAGAGGGGACACCTATCGCCAAATTACTGAGGGGTCAATATCACCCACCTGCGCTTTGCCGACGAGTGCCATCGCCTGCTCAAATTCCGTTTGCAATATTTTTAAAACTTTTGTTACACCTTCCGCACCGCCGCAACCTAAGCCATAACAGATAGGTTTGCCAATCAAAACGGCATTAGCACCTAAGGCAAGGGCTTTCAAAACATCTGTGCCCCGACGAATACCGCCGTCCATGAGTATCGGTACACGCTTATTGACTTGTGCAGCAATGCGCGGTAAGGCTTCAATTGTAGAGGGTACAGTATCCAAATTTCTACCGCCATGATTGGAGACGATAATGCCCGATGCACCGATTTGGATGGCTTTTTCGGCATCAACGGGGTTTAAAATACCTTTTAGTAAAACAGGCGTTTTGGCGAATGACAGCACCCATGCCATATCCGCCCAAGTCAAAGGTTTTTTCTGTATGGGTTGGTCAAAAATATAAGGCGTATGTAGGTCGTCGGGCAGTTTGAAATGGATGCGTTGCTCACGATTGCGTGTACCCGCCACAGGCGTATCCACAGTGATAATCAATATTTTACAACCGAGAGACTCTGCTTTTTGGATAACATCTTTCGTTTTCTCACGATCGTCTCTGACATACATTTGAAACCAAAGCGGTTGCGTTGCCGCAGCGGCAATATCTTCAAGAGGTGTAGTCGTATAGGAACTGATGATATACGTTGTGGCAGCATTACCTGCCCCCCGTGCCGTGCCGATTTCGCCTTCTGGATGCGTCAATTTATGATAAGCCGTTGGCGCAATGAGTATCGGGAAGGCGAGTTTTTGTCCAAAAAGAGACACCGATGTATCGAGTTGGGTGGTATCTACCAATACTGAGTGGTTGAGTTTTATGTCGTCGAATGCCCGCCTATTCCAAGCAAGCGTTACTTCATCCGCCGCACCGCTTGCGACGTATTCGTAAGCCAATTTGGACATTCTTTTGGCGGCTTCTTTTTCAAAATCGAAGAGATTGACCAATTGAGAAAGGTCTGTTGGTTCGTTTTTAATATTCATTGTAGCTCAAATTTAAGCCATAAAAGTAAAGTTTCTGGCTGTTTTTTAAGCAAAAATACGCAAAATACTGAGGGGGTATTTAAATACACAAATTGCACAAATTACACGAATTGAGTTCCTTACAAGATGACAAAATCCATTCGTATAATTTGTGTAATTCGTGTCAAAATATAGTTATCTTATTTTTTTTGAAATTCGCCAGTTGCACGAATTTGAATTTCATCGCTCACCATAATCGTCGCCAATTTGCCGCCAATGCCAAAATCGCTCCTTTTGATAGTCGTTAATGCTTTGATACCCAATTGAGGTACTTTGTTATTAGGGTTTGGATGCGCCGCAGGACCATTCATTGTTACATCAAAAGTCACCGATTTTGTCACGCCTTTTATGGTCAAATCGCCGACCATAGTGTATTTATTGCCTTGGATTTTAGTTAAAGACGTGCTTTTAAACGTCAATGTCGGGAATTGGGCAACGTTAAACATGTCCTCGCTTTTCAAGTGATTATCCCGCATTTCGAGGTCTGTATTGAGACTTGCAGACTCAATTGTTACTTCAAAAACGGCATCAGATAAGTCGTCTTTTGTAGCGGTTATTTTGCCATCAAATTTTTTAAAATAGCCGTCAACTTCCGAAATGCCGTGATGTCCAGCAATAAACGTGAATTTAGAATGTCCTTTGTCAATTGTCCATTGCGCGTGTGCAGCGATAGAGACGCATACGAAGGCTAAGAAAAGAATCGTTTTTTTCATTTTTATTGAAATTTTAGTTAAAAAAGCAAGTGCATACTGAGGGGGGTGACTGTAAAGCTAATCACTTCAAATTTAGCTCATTATCCGATTCTACCATCTCGTGTATCCATTCGATAAGTCTGCATTAAGATTCGATTGTTAATCGTATGAGACTTAACGAAACTTCCTCAAACAACACCTTAGCCAAAGTTAATAGATTATGATAAAATAGATTTATAAAAATAAAAAAGAGAACTGTGATATTTGCATTGTCAAAAACAACTCACAA
>JAYVFS010000215.1:0-9658 GCA_043772905.1 Saprospiraceae bacterium
CGAACATGGACAGCGACCGACGAATGTGGTAACACAGCAACCCGTAGTCAACGCATCACAGTTTTAAAAGCCTGCTCATGTACGCCGCCAAATGCCAAAGCCACTATTAGAAATGCGACTTGTGGCGCAGCAAATGGTATCGCAACGATATTGGTTGACAATGCACTTAATTATACTTATGCATGGTCAGCGAATAACGGAACAGGTTCTGGAAACGCTCGAAGTAATTTAGCATCAGGCACTTATACAGTAACTGTTTCACGCATCAATGACCCAAGTTGTCAAGCTGTCGTTACAGCAACGGTTGGTAACAATACAGTTTTATGTTGCACAGATTTTATTCCAAGCACTGAAAAATTGGTGACAACAAGCAATTGTGGAGCGATTTTAGATGTGTGTATCACGATGTCAAACACTAATATAACGTCTGTTACTGATAACGGAACGCCTTATACAACTGGTTTGACTGCTTGTACAAATGGCTTAAATGTGAAATTGAATGTCGGTACGCATATCCTTATTTTCAAAACGACGACAGGTTGTTACGATACCATAGAAGTGAAAATTGTCTGCGCAAGCCCGATGCCACAAACCATTGAAACGATGATGGTTATCAATACCAAAGACTCTATTGCATTGCAAACCAATGAGTTAGCAGGTACACGGTTTACGCTGCGCAAAATAAGTAGCTCAACAGTCGGTTCAGTTGATTACATTGTTTTACCTGGCACGATGATTGTTACGCGCTCTGCCAAAGCAATGGGTCAAGACAACGCAACGTATGTTGTGAGCGATGAATACGGCTTTACAGATACGACTTATTTCAAAACGGAAGTTGTTTCTCGCACTGCCACACGTCGTCCATTAGCGGTGAATGACATTGTAGAATCGGTAAAAGGAAAAAGCATTTTTATTGATGTGATGCAAAACGACTCTGTTTTAGGTACTTTCAAGAGTTTGTCCATCGTGTCTAAACCGAAAAATGGTTCAGCCGTTCTTACAAGTGACAACCGTATTGCGTATGTACCGACAAACGGTTTCTGCGGCAAAGATGAAATGAAATACGCTTTGTGTAATGGCAATGGCTGCGATACGGGTACGGTTTCTATCAGTGTTTTATGCGAGGGCGTTAAGGTTTACAACGGCTTTTCGCCGAATGGCGACGGTGTCAACGACAATTTTGTCATCGAAGGCATAGAAAGTTATCCGAATAATAGTTTGAAAATTTACAACCGTTGGGGTACAGAAGTCCTCACCGTGAAAGGATATAAAAACGACTGGCAAGGGACTTGGAATGGGACTAACCTGCCAGACGGAACTTATTTCTACCTATTTGATGATGGCAAAGACAAGGTCTATAAAGGTTTTGTACAGTTGCTACATTAAATCAGAAGTCAATTCTTAAAATCATTTGCTTACATAGTTTTGTGTTAAAGGGTAGCGGCAGTGCCTCGTTTCGACGATGGTACTGTCGTTTTTTTTTAGTTTAAAATTGTTAAATGTCAACCCCCTCAGTAATTTTACCAAAAATTCACCCATTCACCATTCTATTATTCACTATTCACCATTAAACAATGATTTTCTACCACGCCACCACACCCGAACAATGGGCAAAATTCGACAACGACGATTTTTACGCCGCAGAGAGCCTTGATACGGAGGGGTTCATCCACGCCAGTTTTGCAGAACAAGTCGAAAAGACTTTAAAGCTGCATTTCAAAGGCATCGAAAAAGTATGGCTTTTGACCATAGATTCGACGTTTTTGACAAATGAATTTGTTGTTGAAGCATCGAGAGACGGAGAATTGTTTCCGCATATTTATGGGGCGATTAACAAAGATGCTATTATTGAAAGGAAGGAAGTAGAGTTGTAAAAATGAATCCTTGCACGTTTTAGGCAACACACGTATCGGATACTTTAAAAGTATCCGATACGTGTAACAGTCAAAGTGCTATTACATTTTCATAACCAAAATAAAAATCAAACCACTCAACATAATGCCTTTTGCCAAACGACTAAGGTAAGAAAAGTCTTTTTTATCATCAGCTTTTGATAATAAAAATAAGGCATAAATCATTGGTAACGAAACGGTTAGATTCAATACAGTGATTTTCAACCAATCATGCCCCCCCCTCAGTATAAAACTGAAATAAACCATAAAAAGTAAAAAAACAATGCCGACAATTGCCGCAATCATTTTACTTTTTGGAATGCCTAAGACAATCGGTAAGGTGCGACAATTACCCGAAAGGTCGCCTTCTGCGTCTTCAATATCCTTTATAATTTCTCTGAAAAGGGTGGATAAAAATGCGAAAACTGTATAGCCTATAAAAGTCGTTTTGACAGAATCCAACCAATGCGTTTTTAAAAACAAAGGAAAAATAGGTGACAAAGTCTGCGCATAAAAAACAACCCAAGCAACAAAAGCACAGAAAAAAGACACCACTAAATTACCCGTCAAAGGCTGCCGTTTAAACCAATGTGAATAAGCATACAACAAACCCACTGCCGCAGGATAAATCAAAAACTGAATCACATCTTTGACATAAAATGCTAAGTATAAGCTGATTATAAATCCTAAAACGGTACAAAGACCATAAATTCTCCAAGCCGTTTTGAGGGAATAGACACGTCCGACGATGCGTTTGTGTTCAGGTTTGTTGCGTTTGTCAATCTCCATATCTTCAATATCGTTGACGACGTAACCGCCTGCAGCAATCAAAACGGTGGAGACGACGAGGAGGAAAAAGTGGAAATGGGGTAGTACGGGCATCATACCCAATTGCGTAATATTAGGCATCAAAATGGCGTATTGCAGCAAATATTGCGTCAATGCCACAATGACGAGGTTTGGGAATCTTATGAGCCTCAAAATCGCTTTCATTCTTTACCATTTACATAGTCCTGCAAATACGCAAATGGTTCTCTCAACGCACCGTCCATAGCGATTGTGCCACGTAACAATACATCAGAGTATTCCTCTTTCAATATTTCGGGCAAAATATAGGTGATAAATTGCTCACCAAAAAAAGTAGAGGCATCGCGGGGCAATTCATTGGGCAAATTGTCAATCGTCATCATGGTGACAGCATTTTCTTCAAAAGGCGCGACTTCTTGATGTGTTGTTTTATCAAAACCGAAAAACGGTTCGGGTATTTTAGACGCTCGAATCGTAGAAGGGACAGAGGAATAAGGCATCAAATCGCAAGACACATCGGCGATGACTTTGATATTAAAATCAGAAGAAGACATATCTTTTATTTCAAAAAAACGTGGTGCACGGGCATCGTAAAAAATACCATTGATGAACAAATCCGTTTTATCGAAAAAACGTCTAAAGGTTGAGTGATATACTGAGGGGTCTTTGTAATAGTCTTTTTTATCGAATGGTTGTCCGTCCTTTCGTTCAACATAATCCATTGGATGAATGCGGATAAAAACAGAATGGTCATATTCTTGCGTTAAAAAATCGTCAATACTAACTCTTTGAAAACCAGCATCTTGCATTACTTCTACTGCACCACTTGAGACACGACCGCCGCCTGAAATGATAGTGCGTATGGGTGGAAATTTTATCTTTTTATATAATTCCTTCGCCACAGCATAATCCTTTAACTCATACAAACGGGGTAGGGTAAACGTACCTGTTCTCAATCCATAACCCAATAAACCGTTGTGCGCGCCCACCATACCAGCGAATTTGCCGAAGGCAATCAAACGTTTTCCATTGTCGTCTATCAATACTTCGTAATCAATGATACGGACATTTTTCTTTATAATAGCTTGTAAAAGTCTCCGATTATGGGCTTGTTTTTTAATGGTATGAGAAAAGAAGAAATAGGTTTTTCCGTCATCGAGCTGGTCAATAGGCACTTCTTTTATACCTAAAAGTATATCGCAGTGGCTCAAATCCGTCGCAATTTCGACCCCCTCAGTAAGGTAAGCTTCATCTGAAAAACAACGACTTTCTGAAGGTTCTACGACGATATGTATTTCTGGGAAGTTTTTTTGAACAAAAGCACATTGTTTAGGCGTTAAAGCAACGCGTGCATCAAGGGGGACTTTTCTTTCTCTTATGATTCCGAATGTCATGTATGGATTGGTTGTTAAAGGTTATATTTGGATGATGAATTAAGGGCAAAATTAGGTTTTAAAATGGGTCAAACAATGTTAAGATGTGTTTTATTCCTAAAAAAGACCCGCCAAAACTTTTAGTTACTGAGGGGGGCAACGATATTTGCTTTTTTAATAGTGGATAGTGGATAGTTGATAATGGATAATGAAAAACGGTAAAAACAATTTCTAATTACAAATCTCAAATAAGGAATCACAAAGCATGAACTATATAATTTTTGACCTTGAATGTACTTGTTGGCGCGACCGACCGTCAGGCATGGAAATGGAGACGATAGAGATAGGTGCGGTAAAACTCGATGACTTTGGCGAATGGATAGAAAGTTTTGGCGTTTTTATTCGCCCAACTGTTCACCCTGTTTTGTCCGATTTTTGTCGAAATTTAACCTCCATCACTCAAATTGATGTCAATCGAGCGGACCCTTTTCCACGGGTCATTGATGATTTTATGGATTTTATTGATCTAGAAGCGGATGATTATTTACTCTGTTCTTGGGGTGGTTTTGATAAACGGCAACTTGTGGCTGAATGTGCCAGACATGATTTGGGAACAGCGTGGCTCGATGCCCATATTAACTTAAAAGAACAATATCAAAAAATGAAAAGATATCGGCAACCGATTGGACTTAAAAAAGCAGTGGAACGTGAAGGTTTTGAATTTACAGGTATTCATCATCGCGGCATTTCTGATGCTGAAAATTTGGCTAAGATTTTTGTAAAACATCTCGATGTGTGGCAATATTGATTGGTTTGTTGGGATTGGTTAAAGAACCTAATAGCAAATAACCACTATCATGTCTATTGTGTGACAATTTTTGTGGTCGAAGTAAAAAAGATGAAATACTTAAATGACCTTAAATTCCTTAAATGTCTTAAACGGTGAAAGAAAATAACTATGCTTTTTTAAATCGTATAAGGTATATAAGGCATTTAAGGACATTTAAGATGGTAAAATGTCATCATTTCCTTCCTTTGTCCAAAGTCTTAAAAATATAAACCATCAGTCTGTAAAATAGATACGAGCCTACGGCAAAGACGACCAAGGCGATGATGAGATAAAGTAAGGCTGCTCCTTTTGACATGATTTTTAGTTTTTTTCAAATTATCAGAAATGAAAAGTCGCCGCTAAACTCGGCAATATCGGCAACTGATTGACCCGTTTATAACTCACACGGTCAAAATAAAAGATATTATCTCTGTTATAAACGTTTGTTGCGCTCGCAACGACATCTAAACCCACATATTTTGTAAACTTAATTGCCTTTTTAACAGACATATCTAAACGGTGATAATCTGGCAAACGTCCACCATTTCTTTTTGACGAATAGATGATACCTAAGTCAGGATTGCCCGTATTGACATTGGTATTGACCCCCTCAGTAAAAGGGAATTTTGTATAGAAACCAACGGTTTGCGTGAAGGGAAAACCGCTGCCATAGTTCCAACGCAACGAGGCTTCCCATGAATTGTTGTCGCCCCAAGCATAGGTTGCGACGATATTCATATTGTTACGTCTATCAAAATTGGTTGGATAAGTCGTTTTGGTATCGCCATCGAAACGCGTGACGTAGGCATGAGAAAATGTTCCCCAAACGCTCCAATGTTTATCCGCATATTTTGTTGAAAAATCAATGCCATACGCATCACCTGTTTCAGTAATGTAGTTTGGGTCAGTGAATTTGGTTTTGGTGCGGTTGATGTCAATGAGTTGATTGTATTTTTTGTAATAACCTTCAATATTTAAGTCCCATTTTTTAGACAAATCAATCTCAAAACCGCCGATGATGTGCATCGCTTTTTGCAATTTTGAGGTAACATTCGCAGTGCGGTCGGGATTCAACAGTTTCTCTTCGGGTCCACTGATGTAACCGACAAAAAGGTTGACGATGTCTTTTTCTGATACCGTCGAAATGAGGTTTTGAGAAAACAAACCGCCTGAAAACTTGAAACGAAATTTATCAGAAGCATTCAATTTAGCGGCAAAACGAGGCTCAAAAGTCGTTTCTCCAAGCGCATTGTAGTTGTGAATGTGCAAACTCGGTTCAATGACTAATTTCTTAAACGTTCGACGATAGCGGACATAACCTGCTAATTCCGTTGTGTTTTCATTTTGTTTGAAATCAAAGCCTAAGGGATTGCGAAAGCCCAAATCGGTCGTAAATCCACTGATTTCAACGCCGTATTTCAATTCACTGCGATTGCCAAAGACTGTAAAATCAAGTCCACCCGCAAAACTACTGATGCCGCTTGTGCGCGGTGTAGGGTCCGCTTCTTGAAGCGAAATATTGTAGTTTGAAGCGGTCAAAGAACCACCGACCAACATCTTCATACCCGCAGGAATGAGCTGGAAGTTAGCGCCATAACCTGTTGTTCTCCATTTCAAATCAGCAATATTCGGATAATTGACGGCATCATTGAAGTTAAAACCAAAAATATTCAAACGGCTACCACCCGAAGCGACTAAAGACACTTTGCCATAAAAGTCTGTATAGTCAAACGGTAAGCCTGTGGAGTCTTTTCGTGCATAATCATAGAGCGTTTTAGAAGTTTGCGGCAACAACGATTGTTTACCTGTAAACAGAAAAGAGATGCTGGGACCACCTTCTTTTTTCAGTTTCACCAAAGGACCTTCAATCAAAGCTTTTGCTTGAAAAGGGCTGCCACTGACCAAGCCAGAAAAGCGGGTTTTGTTGCCTTCGCGGGTTTTGATGTCCACAATTGCCGAAATTCTGCCGCCGTATTCAGCATTAAAGCCCCCCGTCAGTACATCAACGGAACGAATGGCTTCTGTTTCGAAAACAGAGAAAAAGCCGATGGAGTGGAAAGGATTGTAAATGGTCATACCATCCAACAAAATTTTGTTCTGAACAGGCGCGCCACCGCGTATATAAATCTGTCCGCCTTGGTCGCCTGTTGTCAAAACACCTGGCACAACCGTTAAGTATTGCGCTATATCGGGTTCGCCACCCGTTGAAGGCAGTGACTTTATCTCTTTTTGTGTAATTGTTAACTTGGAAACTTGTGTTGTTGTTTTAGCAGCTTCCTTTCTGCCTGAAATCTCAACCACATCGAGCGATGTACTGGATTCTGTCAAATTAAAACTCTTGTAGAATATCTCACCTTCTTTGACTGATATTTTAGTTTCGATGCTGTCGTAACCAATAAACGAAACAAACAAGGTATAGTCACCTGCTTTGATGCTGGAAATCTGATAAAAACCATTGGCATCGGTAGTTGCGCCTTGAGACGTACCCCTCAGTATTACATTCGCAAAAGGCACGGGTTGACCGCCGTTACTGTCATAGACATTGCCGCGCACAAGGGCATCTTTTTTTTGACTGAATAGGGTGACGGTAACAAATAAGCAAAGAATGACAGTTAATGCTTTTTTCATGCTGCGTGATTGGTGTTTTTTTGTTTAAAACATAGACTCATAGGACACATAGCTTTTTTAGTTACTTACAGGATGACAAAAACTATGTGTCCTATGAGTCTATGTGTTAAATTTAATTCAAAAAAGAGCGCAATATTAAAGAAAAGCAATGATGTTTGAGGTATGGTTGGGGTGAAATATCCATACAGTTCTTTATTAGCGAAGAGCGACTTCTTGATATTGAGGCAGCGTGATGAGCGAACTATATAAAATTTCTCTAAAACAAAAATTATATAATGACTTTTACGGTATAAGTTAATTTAAAAGATAACTTTGTTTATTATTTCTAATTTTTCAATAATCATTCAAATCAAATTTCACATGAAAAAAAATGTTTTTAAAATCGGTATTTTAGCGGCATTCGCTTTTTCTTCCTGTCAACAAGAGAATCTTTCTGGTCCAAATAGCTTGAAAGAACCGAATCAAATTGATGCAACGACCTTTGGGGAGCTGCCTTCAAAAGCCACTGACAACTATGTGCCTAATGAGTTACTCGTCAGGTTCAAAGCGGGAACAGACCCATCAGCCAAAAAACAAGTTTTGTCTGAACTGAATGCTGAAGTCCTTGAAGTCATATTGACTAAGGCTATGAAAAATACGGGCGACAAAGAAGGTATTCATTTACTACGCGTACCCGTTGCGGCACTTGAAGCCATTGCCAAAGCCAAAGGATTTGGTGAAGTCTTATTCGCAGAGCCTAATTTTATTTACACGCACAATGCGGTATCCACTGATACCTATTTCACGAATGGTTCTTTGTGGGGTATGTATGGTCCTCTTACTTCGCCTGCAAATCAATACGGTTCACAAGCCGCTGCTGCTTGGGCAAATGGACATACAGGTTCAAGCACAGTTTATGTGGGCATCATTGATGAAGGCTATATGTACACACACGAAGATATCGGTGGTATCGGTGGTATCGGTGGTATTGAAGGTAATGCAGGTAAAAACCCCTATGAAACACCAGGTAACGGTCTTGACGACGACACTAATGGCTACGTTGATGATGTCTATGGTTGGGATTTTGATGGCAATAACAATTCTATATTTGATGGTACAGGCGATGACCACGGCACCCATGTCGCTGGCACTATCGGCGGTCTGGGTGGCAATGGTAAAGGCGTTGCGGGTGTTTGTTGGAATGTGAAACTATTGAGTGCTAAGTTTTTAGGTCGTAACGGAGGTACAACAGCAAATGCTGTCAAAGCAGTTGACTATTTTACGAATCTTAAAACAGCAGGGCTCAATATTGTTGCGACAAACAACTCATGGGGTGGCGGCGGTTTCTCTCAAGCCTTGTTCGATGCCATTGAAAGAGCCAATACTGCAGGCGTATTATTTATTGCCGCTGCAGGAAATAATAGCTCCAACAATGATGCAACGGCTAATTATCCATCTAATTATTCAAATGCCAATATCATTGCAGTCGCTGCTCTAACAAACACAGGTGCTTTGGCAAGTTACTCCAATTATGGTAAGACTCAAGTAGATATTGGTGCACCCGGTTCAGGCATTTACTCTTGTGTTCCAGTGAGTTCAAAAGGGAAAGTCATATCAGGCTACGCCAGTTATAGTGGTACGTCTATGGCGACACCACATGTAACGGGTGCTGCGGCACTCTATCTTTCTACACATCCAGATCTAGTTGGGAATGCAAATGAAAAAATGGCAGCTATAAAAGCAGCTATATTAAGTTCTGTCACACCAACAGCTTCTTTATCTGGAAAATGCGTAACAGGTGGACGATTAAATGTTAGTGGGTTCTAATAACAGCCCCCCTCAGTATCATTACAAAAAGCCTTGTAAAACAAACGTTTACAAGGCTTTTTGGTATATACGCGTAATTCTTACTTCGATGCTTTAGCCTTCGATGCTTAATCTTAATGAGCAGTTTATAGATGGATTTAACTTATATTTTTTCATTTTCATTGAACGGTTGTGTTCACGCATACCCGCCGCCGTTGGGCTTTTGTGTGTGGGCTTTTGGCGGCGGGTTGGGCAGGGTAGGTAAGCCGCTCACGCGGCTTTTCCCCCCAAAGAACTGTACGTGAAACTTTCGCTTCATACAGCTCAAACGCTTTGCACGCTCC
>JAYVFS010000216.1:0-9656 GCA_043772905.1 Saprospiraceae bacterium
GTCGGAATTCTTTGATTATCAATTCTTTGCATTTTTTTATATCCTTTCTCGCAAAGATAATCAATTAATTATCAATTAGTTATTTCGCTATCACTTCAATGATCCGATGACCGCAACCTGTTCTCAATGGCAAAATCCGTTTAAAACAGAAGAACAAAGACAATCTGATAGAACATATGCCGCTAACCTTATTGAAACTGCCGATGATATTGCAGAATTTGAAGTATTTGTAATAGAATTTGCATTTACTTTGGAAACAACGACTGCTAATCAATTAATGAAAACCTTCTTTAAGAAAGCAACCAAGACAATTGTTAAAAAGTCTTTATTCAAGAAATTATCTTGGGCAAGTAGATTGGGCATTAAAAGCTATAAAAATTTGAGGAAATTAACAAAAGGTACTGGTTTAGAAGTCCACCATTTAATAGAACAGAGGTTCGCCAGTATAATGGGGCAGAACCCTAAAGATATGATTTCTATCGCATTAACACCCACGGAACATGAGGTATTTACTGCTGCTTGGAGACAACTAATTCCATATGGAAACGGTACTGCTAATGCTAGTAGACAGATAGTTGAAAATGCAGCGCGTCAAATTTATCAAAATTATCCAGAAATATTAAAAGCTTTAGGACTATAAAATGAAAATCAAAAGAAGAATATCTATTAATCTAAATCAAAAACAAGCTGATTTTTTGAATAATTTTAGTATTGAAGTAAATCCAGGGTTAAGTACATTTTATATAAATGATGCAACCATTTACGAGAAAGTAAAAAGCAAATTGCAAGAATGGAATGCCGTGGAATTGTTTGAGTCGGAATTCACAAAAGATGAAATGTTATGCGCCTCATCTTATGCAATGATTGCTTTATGGCATAATGGCTATCCACAACCAGAATCTTCTTATATTGAAGATACTTATGACATAAGTGATTATTGTAAAATTTGTGGTATTGGCTTAAAACAGAAAGAAGCCTTCAAATTGAGGAGGGAAGTTGAATGGCGTAATAAAAAAGTCATGCACTTAAATTGGGTATTTGATGAGCTTTTTGTTCCCATAAATATCTATGAAAGTATATTCAAGCCTTTTGGAATTGAAAAGAAACCCGTATTTACTGTTAAGGAAAAGAAGTTTTCTTCAGAGACATGTCAACTTTCTATTCCTTTCACAGAGTTAAATTTAGAGATTCCGCCAAATCTGAAATTTAGTGTTTGCTCTTGTGGCAGAAAAAAATATTTACCCATTGTAGATTCTTTTTTTCCTAAATACTTAGACTCCCCAGAACAGCACATTTTTAAAACAAAGGAATATTTTGGTAGCGGGCATTCTGCACGTAACCAAATAATAATTTCTAAATCAATGTATAATGTATTAGTGGATAATAAATTTAAGCTTTCTTATACTCCGTTGTCTTAAGAAGAAAGTATCCACTCAACGGGAAGAGTACCGATGGGTAGGATGTTCGTTAGTTTTATCACAAACATCAAACTAAACAACGTCGGTGCTGGTTTTTTACAAAAAAATGTTCCTTGACATAGCGGACAAAAAAAAGGCGGTAGGCGAGACAATGCTTTCCTATGTTTCGCCTACCGCCCCTCAGTATGGCGGCAATATTTCACAAGTTGTTTGGCAAGTACGTGGTAGAGAAAGACAAGCCTACACTTTTCAATATGACCATTTGAGTCGTATGACATCTGCCACTTATTCAGACATCAGTGCAAGTGGCACGGTTACAGGCAACCGTTTTGATGAAAAAGTAACGTATGATGTACGTGGCAATATCAACACTTTGCAACGGTGGGGTCTAAACAGCAATTGTCAATGGGGCATGATTGATAATTTGACTTATAATTATGGCAACGCCAGTTATAATCCAAAGAATCAACTACAAAGTGTGACAGATGCGAGCGATTTGTCTAAAGGCTTTAAAACATTTAACAATGGCAGCACATATGCTTATGATGTCAATGGCAATCTGAAGGCAGACCCCAATAAAGGCATTACAAACATTACTTACAACTACTTGAATTTGCCTTTGATGATTACCTTTACAAATGGTAATAACATTACGTTTATGTATGATGCCGCAGGGAATAAATTGCGTAAAACAGTCACTGGCTCTGTCAATTATGTACAAGATTATGTCGGTGGCATAGAGTACCGTACCGTTTCAACTGTGATGACACTTGAGGCGATTTACCATGCAGAAGGACGTGTGACCAATATCAACGGTAGTTTGAAATATGAATATGCGCTTAAAGACCATTTGGGTAATACCCGCTTGATGTTTAGTGACAAAAATGGGAATGGACTGATTGAGCAAAACGCCACACAAGAGACAAGCGAAGTGACGCAGGAGAACTCCTACTACCCGTTTGGCATGAACATGGATGGTGTTTGGAGTAACACCCCCTCAGTAACTGATAGCAAATATCTTTATAATGGCAAAGAATGGAATGATGATTATGGTTTAGGATGGAATGACTACGGTTTTAGATTTTATGACCCTACAATTGGTCGGTTTCCAACAATTGATCTATTAGCAGAAGTTTATGAACATCAAAGCCCGTATGTTTATGCAGGAAATAATCCGATTAATTTCATTGATTTTATGGGCTTGGGTCCAGATGACCCAGATATCAAAAAAGATAAGGATGGCGGCACACTTCCAACCTTTGTTGTTACAGCTAAACGGGTGCCCAGTAAGACACCCAGAACAGATGCTTGGAATAATTTTGTGCATTCAAGTTATGATAGAAGAATGGGGATTACACCAAATCAATGGCAGAATCCTTATAAGACGGATGAACAAAGGCAATCGGATAGACAATATGCAGCAAATCTTGGTGAGACTGTGGATGATATTGCAGAAGCTGAAATATTTATTATAGGTTTTGCTTTTACTTTGGAAGGAGAAGCTGTAAATCAAATGTTGAAACAAATCTTTAAAAGACAAGCTATAAAGAAAACAACGGTAGGAGTTACTAAAAATCTTACAGGAAATACCATAACTCGAACTAAAGATGTATTGGGTCATATTTTTAGAAGAACTTCAGGACATGTTAATCCTTCAACAATAACTTCACAAAATAGATATATAGAATTATTTGAAAAAGTAGCTAACGAAGTTAATAACCTTAATCCTAATGTTTTATCGAATTATCAAAGAACATCAGGAGGTTATGAGGGCTATGCAAAAACATTTAGAAATGGTCAGCAAGTTTGGGTTCAGACATTTAATGGGAAAATTATTAACGCGGGAGTAAATATTGTTCCTAAATAATAGTGAATTTTGGAAATTACATTTAACACCCTTTCAATAAGGTATTATTAAAATTAAAATCAATATATAAAATGGGGACGGCATTAATTAAAGACATGAATAAGGACTATTTAGAAGCCATTAATCATTATGAAAACGAAATAGGTATTAATGAACTTCCAAGTGTTGATAGCTTTACTAATTTAGCTTTTTTATATTGGGCTTTTGCATCTCAACAAATAGAATTTAATTTACCAAATAATATTTCTGATGAATGGAGTATAATTGGAGGCAATAATTTTTCAAGAGTTCTTGAAAAAGGGTTAGCTAAATATCCCAGAAATGTTGAATTACATTTTTGGAAACATTATTTTCCTTATCGGCTTTTTATGGTTGAATTTACTGAAGATGATTGCAAAAAAATATTAAAAGAATACGGAGACGAAGAAAGTTTAGTACCGTATTTCTTTCTTAATCTTTTTGACAAGAATAAATATAAGAAAAAGGTAGATGAATTATTGCATAAATGTATAGATTCTCCTACTGCGAAAAATATTTATATAGAATCTTTTATAGATGAATAGTCAATCAAACAGTAAGAGAATGGGCTTCTGCTCGCGATGGGAGTTCCCTGATGGTAGGGTTTCAAAGTCATTTACGGACAGAAAAGGGCGCAAAGTGTTTACGGTGCAAACACAAAACGATGTAGCAGGTGGTCACTATATGATTTACAGTTTTGACGACAAAGACCGCATGAACAAAGTTTATACACCGCGCGGTGCTTGGCAAGAATGGTGGTACACCAATGACTTAGATTATACGTATCTTTATGACGTGAATGACAATATGATTCAGAAAAAACTGCCCGATATTGCGGCTGTCAATATGCAGTACAATGTGCGCAATCAATTGGTGCTCATGCAAGATGGCAAACAAGCGGGTTTGGGTCAATGGCTCGCCACACAGTATGACAGTTATGGTCGTCCATCGGCAACAGGTTTTGCGACAAGCACGACTATTACACCTGAGATAATGACTAATGGTGTGACTGTGACTTATAATCCAAGTCTCGCAACCACTTTGACATCAACGGCTTATAGCACTGTGGCGGGAACTGAATTGGGCAAACCGATTCGCACGTACAATTATTTTGGGACGTATTTAGAATCTTTTTTACAGTATGACAGTTATGGTCGTTTGAACAATACATACAGCAACAATCAATTGTATTCTCCTGCGGGAGCGATTTCGGTAACTAATTTTAGTGAGAAAATCGCTTTGAATTACGATTTAGCGGATAATATTTTGACAAAAACGAGAACGCATAAACCCAATGCAACGACCACACGCACCATCGTTGAAAGAATGGACTATGACAATGGTTTGCGTTTGAAACAAATGCGGCATCAAATAGATGCGATGCCAGAGCAGATATTATCGTATGCCGATTATAATGTTAAGAATCAATTAGTTACCAAACGGATGGGTAAAGTCGGTTCTCTGAACTATCTTCAAAAAGTGGATTATGCGTACAATTCATTGGGTTGGTTGACTGGCATCAACAGGCCCGCACCTGCTTTAGGATTGGCGCGTCCTTTAGCTTATTGCGATTTCCCAGTTGCTTTTGCAGCAAATCCAACCGATTTAGATAAGAATGATTTGTTTTCAATGGATTTGAAATATGAAAATCCCAATGCCTCTTTTGCGCCAAGTGGTACAACAACGACCCCTCAGCATGGGGGCAATATTTCGCAAGTTGTTTGGCAAGTGCGTGGACGAGAAAGACAAGCTTACACACTCAACTACGATGCGGTGAACCGCATGACAGAAGCGGCTTATTCAGACATCAGCACAGGCGGCACAGTTACAGGCAATCGCTACGACGAAAAATTGACGTATGATATACGTGGCAATATCAATACTTTGCAGCGTTGGGGTTTGACAACAAGTTGCGGTTGGGGTATGATTGATAATTTGACCTATAACTACGGTTCTAATGGTTACAATATCACCAACAAACTGAACAGCGTAACCGAAAGCAGTGACTTGACGAAAGGTTTTAAAACGGTTTCAAATGGCAGTGCTTACAGCTACGATAACAACGGCAATATGACTGCCGACCCGAATAAAGGGATTACAAGCATAGCTTACAATCATATGAATTTGCCGACAACGATAACTTTTACAGGTGGCAATAGCATTTCCTTTTTGTATGATGCGGGTGGGAATAAACTACGGAAAACAGTCAGTGGTTCAACCAATTATGTACAAAACTATGTCGGTGGCATCGAATATAAAGACAATGTTTTGGAAGCGATATATCACGCAGAAGGACGTGTAACGACGATAAACGGCGTATTAAAATATGAGTTTGCGCTAAAAGACCATTTAGGCAATACGCGTTTAATGTTTTCAGATAAAAACAATGATGGTTTGATACAACAAAGCACCGCACAAGAAGCGAGTGAAGTGACGCAAGAGAACCACTATTATCCTTTCGGAATGAGTATGGAAGGCACTTGGCAGAACACCCCCTCAGTATTGGACAATAAATATCAGTACAATGGGAAGGAATACAATGATGATTTTGGTTTGGAATGGAATGATTTTGGGGCAAGGTTTTATGACCCTGCTATTGGACGGTGGCATTCTTTTGACCCTTTAGCGGAGAAGACTATGAGTTGGAGTTCTTACACATACGCAGCAAATAACCCTCTTAGATTTATAGACCCCGATGGTATGACCTGGAAAGATCCAAAGGAAGCTGCAGCATTAGATAAAAGATTGATAACAAAATAACAGATGTCAATAATCAATTAGCAAAAAACAATGCCAGATTGTCTGATAAAAACAACCCTCTTTCGGATAAAAAAAGAACAGCATTAGAAAAAGAAGATAAAAACTTGGAAGGTCGTATTTCGCAACTTAATACTTCAAAAGCTGATATTAAAAAACTAGGAGATGACAAAGACCATGAATATGATTTAGTTAGTACAAGTGGCGGAGACCATCATGTTGAAAAAGGCAGCGATGGGGTTATCAAGATTGAGGGTTCATCCGATGCTTTGCATATACATGAAATAAGGCATGTATCACTTTCATTAAGTAGCAGTAAAGGATTGCAATTTAGAGATGGTTTACTAAAACCAAATTTCGCAAATGGTGAAAGAGACGAAATTGAAGGATATAGTGCACAACATGGCTACGACCCAAAATCATTACCAGGTGTTTATCCTGATTATTTGAATGGGATTGATGCTAATTACATAGGAAATATTAGCCGTAGTGATGGTTCATTAGTTTATCCACAGATTAAAGCTGTGGATGAAGATAGAAAAAAGAATGCGAAAAAATTTAAGAAAAACTAAAATACAAATAGTATGAAAATCTTTTTATTATACATAATTGTACTTCTAAGTATATCGTGTCGGACAATAAGTAAAAATCATTTGATAGGTACATATTTGCAAAATAATGATAAGAATACATTGATAATTTTCAATAGTAAAGATTTCTTAGTTAAGATAAAGCATAAACAGCTAGATGCTCCGCCTTGCGCTTATGGTGATACGATTACTTACGGTAATTGGGAAATAGAAAACAATAAAATGATTTCCATTGATAATACTAATTTAATTAGTAGTCTAATAGAATCGGAGTTTCAAGAGTCGTTCAAATTTAACGATAGTGTTGCTATTCATATCAATAATCCAATAGAGTACTTCTATTTGAAAAATAAAGAAAATGTGCGTGGTATTTTGTATGAAGTGGTAATATCATCAAACGACAGTTACTTTGATGTCAAAGTGTCAGGTATATATCAAAATAATCTCATTAAATTTTATAAACCGAATAATATTAAGATTCGGCAAATTACGATTTTCGTAATACCTACACATAATTACGATATGTGTAATTTGGGAGAACGATACTTTTACACAATTGATTATGTTGTAAAAAATGAAAAATCTAATTCATTTAATGTTGAAATGCCCATGTTAACTTATAATTTTATGTCTTATATTAGGCTAAATAGAGATTTTATAAAAATTATAAATAAAAGTCACCTTGAATGGAATGGTGAAGTATTTTCTAAACAACTAATGCGACCAAGTCTTCAAAATAGGTGAGAGTTAGTGCAAGACTTCAGCGAAACGGTGACAAAATACTGAGGGGGTAGCCCATCAGAAAAAAGTTCTTTGACATAATAGAAACAGCAAAAGCTATTCGGGGTAATATCAACACCTTGCAGCGTTGGGGCTTAAATGGCAGTTGCACATGGGGCTTGATTGATAATTTGACGTACAATTATGGTTCATCGGGTTATAATATCACTAATAAACTGAACACCGTAACAGAAAGCAGCGACGTGACACGCGGTTTTAAAACCGTCTCAAATGGCAGTGCATATAGTTATGATACTAATGGCAATATGACAGCCGACCCGAATAAAGGCATCACAAGCATCGCTTACAATCATTTGAATTTGCCGACGACAATCACGTTTACAGGTGGCAATACGATTACTTTCTTGTACGATGCGGGTGGGAATAAATTGCGGAAAACGGTCAGTGGCTCTACAAACTATACACAAGATTATGTGGGTGGCATCGAATACCGCACGGTATCAAGTGTAACTACTCTTGAAGCCATATATCACGCCGAAGGACGTGTAACGACGATAAACAGCGTTTTGAAATACGAATATGCTTTGAAAGACCATCTCGGTAATACACGCATGATGTTTAGCGATAAAAACGGCGACGGGTTGATACAGCAAAGCACGACACAAGAGACAAGTGAAATAACGCAAGAGAATCATTATTATCCGTTTGGTATGAACATGGAAGGGACTTGGTCTAACACCCCCTCAGTATCGGACAATAAATATCAGTATAATGGGAAAGAGTTGAATGATGATTTTGGCTTGGGCTTGATGGATTATGGGGCGCGGATGTATGATGCGGCGATTGGGCGGTGGAATGGTGTGGATGCGATGGCGGATGCGTATCGAGCTTTGACACCTTATAACTATACGATGAACAATCCGATGCGGTTTATTGACCCGAATGGGATGTATTCGGCAAGCGCATCAGATTCACGAAATACAAGTGTTTTATCAGAGGATGGTGGTATTGTCGGTGGGGCAACACAGAATTCTTCGCAACAAGCTACGGTTCATGTTATCGCAACAAAAACTGCAGATAAAACAGTCGTAAATGATGCAATAATAGAGTTAAATAAATATATAGAAAAAGCAGAGATTAATGCAGTGGCAGTACTCGTTCCAGATGCAGATAGTTTTGACCCTTCAAAAATAAGCCCACGCGATGCAGTCGCTGTTGTTGGTGGTAATAAAGCTGAAACTATACAATATATTAGAGATAAACTTCGAAGCATTACATCTAATACTTTTATTGGAAGTCAGCTCGATATGTATCCACAGAAAACTGTGGCTGAGAACCCTGAAAAAACAGATGGGTGGGGAGAAGGTGGTTGGAGTTATGTTATAGCAACCACTACACAGAATCAAAGTGGAAAAGACATTAGTGTTGGAGGAGGTGATTATGTTACAAAAAGACTATGCGTAAAAAATATGGCAGAAGCAGTAGGACTTTCTATTTTTCATGGAATGGGGCATTTATCAGGTCTTTCCCACAACACACCTATAAAACTGATTGGTGGTGGTGGTTATACGCTAGGTGAAGGATATATGGATAGTGAAGCTGGGGCTTACTATCGTCGAAACAATAATGCCACTGTACTGGATACAATAAATTACACAAAAGAAAATTACCCACGCATGATGGATATTATATATCAACGGTTTCAAAAAAAATAGCATATGAAAAATCTAATTAAATCAATTTTTACTTCTATTTTATTTACTTTATTGATAGCTTGTGCCTCATCGAAAGTAAATAATGAAAAAGAATATAATCTTACAGTAAAACGAAATTTAGATAGTTTCTTAATAACTTATAGAATAGATAGTACATATATAGAAACAAATGTTGGAGATTCTTGGTGGTGTATTGACTGCATTATGGATCATGTTAAAAAGTATAAACAGAACAATGAAGTTTTAATACGCCTTTATCCACTTACAGAAAAGGAATTAAACACTATCAATGAAAAAATTGAATTATCTTTAAACGTTATAACTGAACATGAAGGAAGTCGTTATTATATAGAAAAAGACCCTTTTTTAACAACCGAGCAATCTTTAACAAACTTTAATGGACAAAAGGGGTATATTAATAAATTTAAGAGAAAATTTAGTAATGACTTTTTACTCAACTTTTGCATTAAATAAGATAATAATATAGGTAAAATATTAGGCAAAACGGTTAAAAAGAGAAATAAAAGAGCATAAATTTATGATTTAAACC
>JAYVFS010000217.1:0-3317 GCA_043772905.1 Saprospiraceae bacterium
TTTAAATCATAAATTTATGCTCTTTTATTTCTCTTTTTAACCGTTTTGCCTAATATTTTACCTATATTATTATCTTATTTAATGCAAAAGTTGAGTTTAAACAAAACCTTCTGTATATGAAAATAACAAACGTAGAAGCCTTCTGGCTTCGTTGCCCAATTCCCAAAGAAAAACAACACAAATCCGATTACGGTCTATTGACCGATTTCGATATGACCCTCGTTGTTGTCACGACCGATACAGGACTGCAAGGTTTTGGCGAAGCAAAGGCGGCTGTCGGTTCGTCTGGCGTTTGCGCTTCCATTGTGACATGTGTTGAACAAGAACTAAAACCCTTGCTCATTGGTCAAGATGCACGCCATATCTCTCGCATTTGGGAGCTTATTTACAATGGCTCACGAGACCATTATGCTCTGTCGCGCGGTCGAAAATTCCCTATTTTAGGGCGCAGAGGTTTGACCATTTCCGCTATGAGTGGCATTGATACGGCTCTTTGGGATTTGAAAGGTAAGGCTTTGGGTGTGCCGGTCGTCGAATTGTTAGGTGGTGCGTGTCGCGATAAAATGCAAGCCTACGCCAGCGGTGGTTGGGCAAATGCCGATAAAATCGGCGAACAACTGAGGGGGTATGTCTCAAAAGGTTTTCAAGGCGTAAAAATGCGGGTCGGTGTCATGGACGAAACCGTGAAAGAAAGCATAAAACGGGTGCAAGCGGCACGTGAAGCCTTGGGCGACGACATAAAACTCATGACCGATGCCCACGGCACATTCAGCGTTCCCGAAGCCAAACAGTTTTGCAGAGGCGTAGAAGATTGCAATTTGTATTGGTTTGAAGAACCCATCAGTCCCGATAACCGCCACGGAACTGCCGAAGTACGTGCTTCTACGTCAATCCCGATTGCCGCAGGCGAAAGCGAATACACCGCTTTTGATGTGCGGGATTTGATTGAAGTCCGCGCCTTAGATGTCGTTCAGCCCGATTCTGCTATCATCGGCGGCATTACGGAAGCGATGCGTGTGGCACATTTGGCGCATACCTATCAACTCGAATTAGCGCCGCATTGTTGGGGTTCTGCCTTTTCGTTTATGGCGGGCGTAAACGTGGCATTTGCAGCACCTTCTGCTGTCGTCATTGAATTTTCATTGGGCGGTAACCCGATGATGTATGATTTAGTAAATGAAAAAATTGAAGTCATAGACGGTATGATAGAAGCCCCGAAAACGGCAGGTTTAGGGCTAACACCCAATTGGGATTTCGTAAAAGAGTTTAAACAATAAACAATCATGGCAAGAGCAGTAAAAATTAATCATGTTGCCCTCGTGGTCAGTAACCTTGAAGCGGCTTGTGCTTTTTATGAAAATGAGCTGGGTTTGACACCTTTACCCGCCTTTTTATTCGACTATCCAACCGCTTTTTTCAAGTTCAATGAGGAACAACAATTGCACCTGACGGAATGGGACGACACCTATTCGTTTAGAGGTCATATTTGCGTTCAAGTAGATGACATCAATGCTATTTTTTTTAGAATGAAAGAGTTGGGTGTGATTGATATCAGACCTTGGGGCAAAGTCCGTCAGCTACCCGATGGCGCAATTCAGATGTTTGTGCGCGACCCATCGGGCAATTTGGTAGAATTGTCTTCCCTTCCCGGCAGCTATATTGACCCCGCTATTTTTGACGATGACCTTTATCAAGCGGGCATTTATGTATCAGGTCGCAATGATTTTAGAGGTTATAAATCTGAAAATGCCACATTGTACCACAAACTTAATGATGAATGATAAATGAGGAATGATGAATTTGGGCATATAAGTAGTCCAAATTCATCATTCCTCATTTATCATTCATCATTACTTAACAACTTGATTTTTAATTTTTTAACTAAAAATACTGAGGGGGTGTCTTACAACATGAAAAACGTATTGCTATTAGAAACCATAGCCGATGATGCATTCGGCTTGCTCACAAACGCCGAAAATATCAAAATTTTCACCGCTTATGGCGATGAGCCTTTAGCAAAAATTATGGCAGAAAATGCCATTCATGCAGTCATTACAAGAGGCAAAGGACAAGTGAATAAAGCATTGATGACGGCTTGCCCTGATTTGCAAGTGGCAGCACGCTGCGGTGTTGGGTTGGATAATGTGGACGTAAAAGAAGCAACGGCACGTAAAATCAAGGTGGTCAATGCGCCAGGCTCAAATGCTGCAACGATTGCAGAACATACCATTTCGTTGATGCTGATGTTGCAACGCAATTTGTATCAATCCATAAACGAGGTCAAAGCGGGTAATTGGGAAGCCCGCAATCATTTTCAAGGCGATGAACTCAATGGTAAGACTTTGGGTATTTTGGGTTTGGGCAATATTGGTCAAAAAGTTGCCAAAATTGCAGATGCTTTCGGTATGAAAGTCATTTATTGGAATAGAAGTAAAGTCAAAAACGACTATGACTATGTGTCTTTTGAAGAAGTGCTGCGCCAATCCGATATCATTTCCATACATCTACCTTATGTGTCAGAAACCCATCATTTGATTGATGCAAAGGCTTTTTCACTGATGCAACCTCATGCAATACTCATCAATACAGCACGCGGAACGATTGTTAATCAAGCCATTTTGTATGAAAACTTAGCAAATAAAACAATTGCAGGCTTTGGCGCAGATGTTTTGGCAACTGAACCCCCTGCGCCTAATGACCCATTATTGACGCATCCCAAAGCACTCATCACAGCACATGTCGGCAGCTTATCAGCAACAACTTACACCAAAATGTGCGTTTCAACTGTCCAAAATGTATTGGCAATTTTAGCAGATAGAGAGCCGCAAATGGAAAGTGTTTTTAATCGGAAAGAGCTTTAATTTTTGATTCGGTTTAAGTCTGTTAGGGCGTAAGTTTCAACATTACAACCCCATGATGCTGAATATCTGTTTTAAAAGAGTTCTTGAAATCACCTAAATCCTTTTGTCGCCACACATCGCGCAGCTTATAAGTGCCTTTCAAACCAATTTTATTAAAATCAAACGTAAAAGATTTCGGTTGTTCATCGCCCCAACGGAAATAAGATTGCGGGGTTTGACCAAATACACCGACATTGAATAAACCAACGGCATACGAGCCATCTTCTAAGGGTTTTACCCAAATTTGTACACCATTTTCTTCTGATACAAGGCGTGCCGACTTGCCTAAAGGGTCTTGATTGATGGCAATCACTTCATCATTTGTCAATAAATTCAAGGTAAAAGCGTCCAATTGTTCAATCGGACAACCAATGAGCAACGGTGCGGCGAGCAAACTAAAAAGGCTCACATGGCTGT
>JAYVFS010000218.1:0-9624 GCA_043772905.1 Saprospiraceae bacterium
TGTAAATCGTGGATAGGCGAAATAGGCAAATTGCCTTGCAACGGCTGCCAACTTGCGCCGTCATTGAAAGAGACATAAATACCGATTTCAGTACCTGCAAACAACAATCCTTTATAGTTCGGGTCTTCGCGAATCACACGACAATAAGCGTTGTCTGGCAACCCCTCAGTAATTTTAGTCCAAGTCTTACCAAAATCCTTTGTTTTGAACAAATAAGGCTTCGGGTCATCGAGTTTGTAGCGATTTGCAGCTAAGTAAGCCGTTCCTGCGTCATATTTCGAAGGCTCGATGATGCTCATCAATGCCCAATCAGGCAAACCTGCAACCGTCAATTTTGTCCAATTTTTACCCGCATCTCTTGAAATATGCAAATAACCATCGTCCGTTCCTGCCCACATCAATCCTTTTTGAACAGGCGATTCTTCAAATGTAAATATGGTTGCAAAAGTCTCTGCACCTGTATTGTCAGCCGTAATAAGACCACCAGATGAACCCGTTGTTTTAGGGTCATTACGCGTCAAATCAGGACTAATGAGCGTCCAAGAGTGACCTCCATCTGTCGTTTTGTGTACAAATTGCGACGTACAATACAATACCTTTGGGTCATGCGGACTGAACACAACTGGGAATGTCCATTGAAAACGGTACTTCATCTCATTCGCTCCTGCACCCAAATAAATGACTGGATTGGCTGAAATGCTTTGGTTTTGACCGTTTTTAACGTTCAGTTTCTCCAATTCGCCCATATAATTACCACCATAAACGATATCAGAATTGGTTGGGTCAGACACGACGTAGCCAGACTCACCACCCGTCATCACTTCCCAATTCTGACGATTGATTGTAAAACCATCGGTATTACGAGACTGAATCCGAATCGAAGAATTGTCTTGTTGAGCACCATATAAATGGTAAGGAAAATCGTTGTCTAAGGAAATATGATAGAATTGCGAAGTCGGTAAATCCAATTCAGTGAATGTCGCACCTTGTGTATACGTCACTTCCGCACCGCCATCGTCACCTAAAATAAAGTTGTTTGGATTCTTTGGATTAATCCAAATGTCGTGACAGTCACCATGTCCAGGGCGAATGTTACGTGACGTTTTGCCACCGTCGCCTGTGTACCAAAAACCGACATTCAGAACGTACAAACCATCGTGATTACCTGGGTCTGCGGCTATTTCAGAGAAATACCAAGGGCGTTGACGCAGGTTTTTGTCTGTATTCACTTGCGCCCAAGTCTCGCCACCATCATCGCTTTTGTAAATGCCACCGTTTTTGTTTTCAACCATCGCCCACACGCGATTGCCATCAAAATAAGAGACAGCGAACTCAATTTTACCTAAAATACCAACGGGTAAGCCCGGTTTCTTAGAAATATTCGTCCAAGTCGAACCACCATCAGTTGATTTATACATGCCCGAGCCTTCGCCGCCACTCGACATTTGGTAGTTGTTGCGATAACATTCCCAAAGCGAGGCATATATAATAGATGGATTTGTGGGGTCAATAACCACATCAATTGCACCTGTTTTGTTATTCGTTGGTGCAAGCACTTTTTGCCATGTTGTGCCACCGTCTGTTGAGCGAAAGACACCTCTATCTTCCGAGTCCAACGGCTTATCAACACGACCGTAAGGATTGCCAAGTGCTGCGACATATACAATATTCGCATCGCGTGGATGTACGGTGATACGACCAATGCCCCAAGACTTTTTGAGACCTAAATGTTTCCAAGTTTTGCCAGCATCTGTCGATTTGTACACGCCATCGCCAAAGGAGATATTGCCGCGAATCTCAGTCTCACCCATACCGACATAAACGATATTGGGGTCAGAAGGTGCGACACAGATAGAACCGACACTTGAACTTGTAAAAGTTGAATCTGAAATCGGATTCCACTTCATGCCGCCGTCCGTTGTTTTCCAAACGCCACCGCCGACTGCACCGAAATAATACGTCAAAGGTTGATCTGCATGACCTGCCACTGCCAAGCTCCGTCCACCACGATGTGGACCGACATTGCGCCATTTTAGATTTTTAAGAATGGGATTGTCACCAGCACTTTTTGCTGCGGATTGGTTTTGTGCGACCCCCTCAGTAAGATTGAACAAAAGGACACATAAACACACCCAAACGAGTGTTGAAGCTTTCTTCATTGTTTAATTAGTTTGATTAGATGAAAAGTATTTTTTGTCGTAAAGGCTGAAAGTTAGTGATTAGGTCTCTTTATTGGGTAGCGTTTGCGGTATTTTTTGCTGAATTGATGAGGAAAATTCAATTACAATACTGAAGCTTTGAGTAAAAACAACACCTAATCATCCTATTTCTTACCCCCCCACGCCTTCATCTCCAATAGTTTTCTGATGGCAGTTTCGTCTCGTTTTAGCGACTTAATATTAATCCTTCTTCATCTTTCTTAAACAATCAGGCACTTCTTCCAGTGGATTGTCTGAAAAATCAAATTCTATGTTTTTAAATACACAAAATGTAGAAGGCAGTTCTTTTAACTGATTAAAAATCAAATTCAAAGTTTGTAGCGCGGACAATTGGCTGTATGACTCTGGCAGACTTGTAAGTTGATTAAACCCCAAATCCAAAAATTGTAACGCAGACAATTGGCTGACCGACGCGGGCAAACTGGTGAGTTGATTAGAATGCAAATCTAAAGATTGCAGCGCAGACAATTGGCTGACCGACGCGGGCAGACTTGTGAGTTGATTAGTACTCAAATTCAAAGATTGCAACGCAGACAATTGGCTGACCGACTCGGGCAGACTTGTGAATTGATTCGCTTCCAAATACAAAGATTGCAGCTCGGACAATTGGTTTAACGACTTTGGTAAACTTGTGAGTTGATTAGAACTCAAATCCAAAGATTGTAGCTCGGACAATTGGCTTAACGACTCGGGCAAACTTTTGAGTTTATTAACACCCACATTCAAAGATTGCAGCGCGAACAATTGGCTGACCGTCTCTGGCAGGCTTGTGAGTTTATTAACTTCCAAATCCAACGATTGCAACACCGACAATTTGTTGAACGACTTTGGCAGCCTTGTGAGTTGATTATAACTCAAAACCAAAGATTGTAGCGCAGACAATTGGCTGAACGACTCGGGCAGATTTGTGAGTTGATTTTGACTCAAATTTAAAGATTGTAGCGCAGACAATTGGCTGAATGACTCGGGCAGACTGGTCAATTGATTAGCACTCAAATTCAAAGATTGTAGCGCAGATAATTTATTGAAAAACTTTGGCAGGCTTGTGAGTTGATTGCCATACAAATTCAAAGATTGTAGTGCGGACAATTGGCTGAATGACTCGGGCAGACTTGTGAGTTCATTAACATTCAAATACAAAGATTGCAGCGTGGACAATCGTCCGAATGACTCAGGCAGACTTGAGAGTCGGTTGATACTCAAATCCAAAGATTGCAGCGCAGGCAATTGGCTGAACGACGCAGGCAGACTTGTGAGTTGATTAGATTGCAAATTTAAAAATTGCAGCGCGGACAATTGGCTTAACGACGCAGATAGGCTTGTGAGTTGATTATAATTCAAATTTAAAGATTGCAGCGTGGACAATTGACTGAACGACGCAGGCAGACTTGTGAGTTTATTAGAACTCAAATTTAAATCTTGTAGCGCGGATAATTGGCTGAACGACTCTGATAAACTTTTGAGTTGATTCTTATACAAATTCAAAAATCGTAGCTCGGACAACTGACTGAACGATTCTGGCAGACTTGTGAGTTCATTATAACTCAAATTTAAAGATTGCAGCGCAGACAATTGGCTGAATGACTCTGGCAGACTTTTGAGTTCATTATTATACAAATCCAACGTTTGCAAATGCGACAGTTGCGCAAGGCTATCGGATAAAAGGCTTAAATTGTTGAAACTGAGTAATAAAACTTCCAATTGTTTCTGCTCAAATACTGAGGGGGGGATGCTGGTGAGTTTTTTATTTCTTAAATCCAAAGCAGTAATACTCGAATCTAATTGATTGATGTCCGTTGCTAATTTGTATTCCTGTCCAAGTGTATCAATCAGATAATAAATTTTGTCGCGTTTCACTTTGGCAAAACCATTCTCCTCAAAAGACAATGCTTCTGTGTATATAAAATCAATTTTCGTTTTGAGGTTTTTGTCAATAAAACCATATCCGTATCCTTTATCATAAGCTAAACCAAACTTATCGTCATAAAAGTAAATCTTATTTAAGACGGCGGTTGCTTTTTTCTCGGCAGCTACGGCTTTTGTTTTTTCAGCAATAGCTACTTTCTCGGCAGCTTTGGCTTGTTGAGATGCCACATCCGCTTTTTTCTTTTCATCAATCGCCTTTTGCTTCTGCGCTTTTATGCCTTTAAAGACCGCATCCACCAATGCATCGGCTTCTGCGACATGGGCATTGGGATAGGCTTTTGATGCTTTGGCATAAGCCAAGGCTTCGTCGTAGTCTTCAGACTTCAAGGCGGCTTTGGCGCGGTTGATATTGCAAGTATAGTCATAGCACTTTTGCGCCTTCAATACTGAGGGGGTGCAAAAAGTGAATAGACAGATAAATAACAGTCCTTTTATCATATTGTAGCAGTAAGAAAACATGATTTATACTTTTCGAATTCTTTTCTATATCCTTTCATATTGAATCGCACTCGTTTTGACTCAAATCCAATACCTCTTTGAGTTGAATCGCACTCGTTTTGACTTAAATTTGATACCTCTTCGAGTTGAATCGCACTCATTTTGACTCAATTCCAATATTTCTTAGTATTGAATCGCACTCGTTTTGACCGCAATTCAACACCTCTTAGTATTGACGCTTATTTGCCAAGTATGCTCAAGTACTCTCGGCGAATAGTCGAGCAGTCTTTTTGAATAGTCGAGCATACTTTTTGAATACTCGAGCATACTCAGCGAATAGTCGAGCAGTCTTTTACAATGCCATAGTATCAATCATTTGATACTATGGCATCATTCGTTTGATGCCCTTACTTTTCATTGACTCCTTGAGCACACTGACCGAATCCTAATAAATCCTTATAAATCCGACCCATTTTAATTCAAATCCATCACTCACTCTTTTTTTTCCAACAGCTTTCTGATGGCAGCGACATCTTCTTTGCGTTCATTATGAATAACGATACCATGAACAGCCGCATCTTCAAACGTTATAAAATCTTGCAGAAAAGCTTCTCTGAAAGTTGGAAAACCGCCCAAATTTAAAGGCTTGTCTTTCCATTTTTCATATTCTGCTTTTGCTTCTTGAAATTTGCCTTGCAATAAAAGAGCAGGCGGCAAGAGGAGATTTAGGTATTCTTTAGTGCTGTCTAATGTTAAAGCGGCTTTTATATCTTCTTCACTTTGGTAGAATTGATTCCGAAAGAAACCAGACCATGCCCGCTCGTAATAAGCTGAAACTAATTGATTCACTAAGTCTCGGTTGGACATATTGTCTGCCCAACGGGATTCGAGTGTATCTATCAAAACACCATAAAGTTGGTATCCTTTCCGACCATCCTTGACGTTACTTATCTCGTCCTTAAGGTATGAAACAAAGTCTTGATTTTCAGTGGTTGCCTCCTCAGTAATTTTTGCCACATAATCTAAAAAGCGTTTACGTTCCTTTTCGATTTCTAATGCTTGTTTGATTTTCAAATCCTCTTCGTAGGCTTCCAAAGCCTGTTTGTATTGGGGTGTGCTTTTCCATTCAGCCATTAATTTGTTGTGTTCAACAGTATCTTTTCTAATATTATCCGCAAAAGCTGTACTGTCTTTGATATACTGAGGGGTGTCTTCTGGCTCAATAATCAAACCAGCTTTGTGCATTTCGTAAAGAGAAAACCGATATGTCGTCGCTTCAATTTCATCGGTCTGAACGTCCCATAATCGCACTATTTTATCCTTTCCACCAGTGGCTATTTTTTTGCCATCGGGTGAAATAGCCACAGCATATACTTCATCGGGCTCTATAAAAAATTGCGTTTCACCAAGCGACTCGATATGCCAAAGTTGACTGACTGTTCCCGAACTACCCATTATCATTTTTTTCTTATCAGAACTAAATGCCGTTTTAGGTAGTGCGATTGCCACGCCCGTATTCTGCAGTTTAGCCGTTTCATTCTGCCATATTTTTCCCACATTGTTTAAGTAATCATTCCTACTTTTTTTATTCATATCTCCAAAAAGCACTAAGGCAACAGCTTGTGCAGTACCTGCGAGCTTATTTTCTTCTTTCCCAGTTTCGATGTTCCACAATATTGATTGATGATCATAATCAGAAGCAAGGAGTTTTTTGCCATCGGCAGAAAATGAAAAGTTGAGAATGGTTTCATTGTGCCCGTCAAATGTTCGCTCTAAAGAGCCTGATGCCCTATCCCAAATTCTTACTATTCTGTCAAATGACCCCGTAAAAACCTTTTTACTGTCGGGCGAAAAGCCCAAACTGAATACGGTATTGCCATGCCCACGAAAGGTTTTTTCCCAAGTTCCTGTTTCAATATCCCACAATTTTGGTGTTCCACGACTACTTGTTAAAATCTTTTTACCATCGGGTGAATAAGCTACAGCAATAATACCAATCGACTCGACAAATCTTTTTTCTTCAAGCCCTGTTTCTATATCCCATATACGCGCCGTAGAATCGTTACTTCCTGTGAGTATTTTTTTCCGATCGGGCGAAAAAGCCATATCTTTTACCCATTCTGTATGTCCAATAATTTTTTTTTCTGCTCTATCTCTGCCCATGTTCCACACACGTATTTCTCCATCCCAAGCGCCTGTTAAAACCTGTTTGCCATCAGGTGACACAGCGACAGAAGTGACATAACTCGTATGTCCTAAGAAAGTTTGCTCGAGTTTGCCTGTTTTTATGTCCCATAATTTTGCTCTCTTATTTTCATTGCCCATGATAACCTTTTTAGAATCGGGAGAAAATTTAACCTGTATATTATATGTCCCAAAACTGACGAAAGTTTGCTCAATATTGCCTGTTTCGATATCCAAGACTTGGATTGAACTACTATCATAAACCTCCCTCAAAACCTTTGTGCCATCAGGTGAAATAGCTGATAGCCCCTCACTGAATAATAAGGTCTTCTCTTCCTTTTCTGTCTCGATATCCCACCGTTTTACGGATTTACCGTTATGAATTGTTAAAAGCTTTTTTCCTGAAGTCAAAAAAGTGATTTCACCTATACCATTTTCACTGACAAAAGTTTTTATAGCTTTCCCTGTTTCGATGTCCCACAATTTTGCTGTGTTATCAGCACTGGCTGTTGCGATATATTTGCCATCAGATGAAAAGGCAATATGATTAACAGCTTCTGTATGTCCGACAAAAGTTTTTATGACTTTCCCAGTTTCGACATCCCATAACTTCGCCGTGTTATCGGCACTGCCTGTTAAAGCCTTTTTACCGTCAGGTGAAAAAGCAACTGTATTAACCGCTTTTAAATGTCCAACAAGAAAATGCACTGATTTTCCTGTTACAATATCCCATAACCGAGCAGACTTATCATCACACGCCAATACCTTTTTACCATCTGGCGAAAACACAGCTTCTTTAATGTCTTCTGAATGCCCCCTCAGTATTTTCACTAAAAACGCAGACTGAGTGCTCAAGACTTTTTGATACATATCAAGAGAAACATTGTTCTGCGGATGTCTTCTAAAATTATAGCGCATCATTTGGACAGCCAAATTGGAATCTCTACCCAATACTTGCATAAATACGGCAGAATTTTCGGCAGCACGGGCAGTTTTCTCTGCGCGTTTAGTGGCTTCTTCTGCTTCTACTCTCGCTAATTCTGCCTTTCTCTTTTCATCAATAGCCTTTTGCTTCTGTGCTTTGATACCTTTAAACACCGCATCCACCAAAGCATCGGCTTCTGCGATATTGGCATTAGGATAAGCTTTAGCGGCTTTGGCATACGCTAAGGCTTCATCGTAATTTTCAGACTTCAAAGCGGCTTTGGCTTTATTGATATTGCAGGCATAGTCATAGCACTTTTGCGCCATCAATACTGAGGGGGTGCAAAAAGCTAATAGGCAGATAAACAACAGTCCTATTTTCATTGATTGATAGTATTTGATAGTATTAGTTTTCAAATGTTTAATATCGTGAGCTGTTTTGCCCATTCCCCCCCCGACCCCAGAGGGGAGATTAGGCGTACTCCCCTCTGGGGTCGGGGGGGGAATGGGCAAAACCACTCACCATTAACGGTCACAGCCTTTAGCCTTTATCTTTTGCGATAAAACATCAATCTTTGTTTGCATAGCTGCGTCTGTGCGCGGATTCGAGCGCATATCTTTTATTCTTTTCAACATATCGGCATCGGGACACGCATCTTTTGCAGGGATGATATTGTTCTCAATATTGTCCAATAGTTGCTTGAATTCACTGGCAGCTTTGGCAGCTTCGGCTGCTTGGCGTTCTTTTTCCTTCTTTTCTGCTATTTCCAAATTAGCTACGGCTTTGGCTTCTGATTTTTGAGCATCAAAATAAAACCACACCGCAATCCCTAATCCAATCAATGCCGCTATTGTAATCCCCATTAAAACCCGCCGCCGTGTCCGTTCTCTCCTTTGCAAATAGGCGACTTGCTCACGACTTTTGTTTATCAATTCCGCTAATGCCTCCTTGTAGTTCGGCAACCGTTTCAATCGTTCATCATAAATATCTACCTTGCTCAAGTCCAGTTCATTGAGTAAACGTTGTGTCGGTTTGCCATCGCGTACCCAAGCTTCGTGGGCGAGTTGCAGTTGCCGCGCAAAGGCTTTGAACTCCTTGTCTTCTGCCGAACGCAATTCATGGATTTGTTTGGCGACGACATCATGGACGGGTTCATAGCGTTCCACATCGTCTTCGTCAGCTCGAAGTAGTTTGCCTTCGCTGAAATAATTGAGCGCAGATTTCACTTTCCCCACATCGGTATTGAGAGCATTGGATAAGTCAACGGCTTTGCGCGATTGTTTTGTGCCTTCGTCCGTTGCAAATTCATCAAGCATGCGCGCCGCAAAATCATTGGGCAATCCGAGCGTGGCAAAAAACTTTTGAGCCGCTTCCAATTGCGATTCAATAAACCGTTTCAACACATTGCCCAACTCACCGACGGCATCAACCACCCCCTCAGTAAAAAGCGGTTTCCCAAGTGTTTTCAAGGCATTTTCATACAAATAATGCAAATACACTTGCAAATACGGCAGATGTGCTGCTTGTTTTCCTTCTTTGACTTTTTCCAATATTTGGGCAGCTGTGTCTTTGCCGCCCTCCAATGTCACGCCGCCCACAGCACACATTTGGCAAATCACGTCCCTAACCGTTGTGTCTTTCATCGGTTCGACACGGAAACGTTTGTCAAAAAGAGTCGGTAAAACAGGTTCGTATTCGTACAAATGCCCGATGTATTCTTCGCGCATCGATATGATGATTTTGCAAGGCAAAGGTTTGTCTAACAACTTTTGAATATCTGTAAAAAACTGTAATCGTTCGGCATGGTTGCCCAAAGTAAAAATTTCTTCGAATTGGTCTATGACTGGCGTGTTAAGCCGCTGTTGCAAAAGTTACCCCTTTTTTCTTTGACAATTTAAACACATTTCGAAATGCCCTGTATCCTTTTTTGCC
>JAYVFS010000219.1:0-9614 GCA_043772905.1 Saprospiraceae bacterium
TATCAAGTCTATAAAGCCAATATAGATAATGGTGCTGAAACCCAATTGACTTTCAATAAATTCGGTCATGTGGACGGTCCAGAAGGCTCACCTGATGGCAAATGGATTTATTTTAACGGCAGTATGTCAGGTACAATGCAGCTTTGGCGCATGAAAACCGATGGTTCAGGTCAAGAACAATTGACTTTTGACCAAAATAACAATTGGTTTCCTCATATTTCACCCGATGGTAAATGGATTGCCTATATCTCTTTTCTCGATGATATTGACCCGACTGAACATCCTGGGGGTAAAACAGTCAGCTTGAAATTGATGCCTGCTAACGGCGGATTTCCAAAGACAATCGCTTACCTCT
Organism: Saprospiraceae bacterium; assembly: GCA_043772905.1. Taxonomy (GTDB): domain Bacteria; phylum Bacteroidota; class Bacteroidia; order Chitinophagales; family Saprospiraceae; genus JAAFJT01. Next base: position 356 of record JAYVFS010000219.1, read on the forward strand.
ATGGGGGGCAAGGGACAATTAATACGCCTTCTTGGTCGCCAGATAGTAAGCAGATTTCGTTTGTCAGTTATTCAGGTAGAGTGAAATAGGTGTAGAGCAACCCTTCCGAAGGTTCAAAACTTTCAGAAGGTTATCGCACCACAAGAATTGTCACAGAACGTGAAATTTTGAAATTCTATACCCCCCTCAGTATTTCCGTCGCTTTTTACTTGTTTTGAAGTAAAAAACAGTTTTAACATTCAACTTTATTCAATTTAACATGAATTCAAGACGACAATTTATTCGGCAAATTGGGTTGGCAGCAGTCGGTTTGACACTTACGCCAAAATGGACAAATAATGTTCAGGATAAAACAAGTAAACTGCCTCGCAGCACGCCCGAAGCACAAGGCGTATCCACCGAAGCGATAAACAAATATTTTGATGCCATTGAAGCCAGTGGACAGGAGTTTCATGCGACGATGATACTCAAAAATGGCTTTGTGATTGCCGAAGCATGGTGGGAGCCTTATGGTCCCGACCACAAAATGCAATTGTACTCAATGAGTAAAAGTTTCACCTCTACAGCTATTGGTTTTGCCCAACAAGAGGGTTTGTTGAACGTAGAAGATCCTGTGATAAAATATTTCCCAAAAGATTTGCCCGATGAGATCAGTCCTAATCTTAAAGCCTTGAAAATCAAACATTTATTGATGATGTCTGTGGGTCATGCAAAAGATTCGATTCTCACCATTGAACATTCACCTGCGGGTGTGGCTTGGGCTAAAACATTTTTAGCGATACCCATTGAGTTTGAACCGGGTACAAAATTTTCATACAATTCAGGAGCGAGTTTTATGTTAGCCAATATTGTACAAAAAGTGAGTGGCAAAACGGCTTTCGATTTTTTGAAACCCAGACTATTTGAGCCATTAGGCATTACGAACACGTCTTGGAGTACCACGCCCGAAGGGTATAATTTTGGTGCATCTCACCTGCGTATGACAACTGAAGATATGGCAAAATTCGGTCAGTTTTATCTTCAAAAAGGGAAATGGAAAGGGAAACAACTGCTCAATACCCCATACATCGCTGCGGCAACGTCCAAGCAAATATCGAATGGTAAAAACGACAGCAGTTGGGCTTATGGCTACGGCTATCAGTTTTGGTTAAATCCTCCAGGTGGATTCCGTGCTGATGGTGCTTTTGGGCAATACAGTATGGTCTTTCCAGACCAAAATGCCGTGGTGGCAATCAATAGTGAGAGTTTGGGGAAAGGAAATACGATGAACCTTGTTTGGGATATACTTTATCCAGCATTGGGTAAAAAAGAGCCTTTGAAAAACAATCCCACGGCAGGTGCAAGTCTAAAAACTAAATTGAAAGGCTTGCACTACACACCCGAAAAATTTGAAGCAAAATCAGCTTTTGAATCCAATATTAATAGAAAGAAATTTCAATTTGAGCCGAATGATTTGGGTATTCAAAATCTGACTTTTCGATTTAACAACGATACCATTTCGTTTGACATCAAGGAAGAGGGATTCGACACTTATACCATCACAAGTGGTCGAAACAAATGGTATAAAAAAGGCAATCATAAACCCGCACCACATGCTCTTTTTTCGAGACGCAGGATAGATTTTGAAAGCCTCGTTGCGGCGGCAGCGGGCTGGGAAAATGAGCATACTTTGAAAATTTGTCTGCGTCTCATTGAGACCTGTCACAGCGATTACCTAACTTGTGTTTTTAATGATAACAAATTGACCATCAATACTTTATTTAGTGTTCAAAAAGCTGAAAAAAAGTCAGATGATAGAAAATCTTTAATGGCAACGACTGTTTGAATTGGATTATACCAAATTGATAAAGATAATTCAAGACGCAAATTATGACGGCTATTTGGGTATCGAATATGAAGGCGATAAGATACCTGCACAGCAAGGGATTTTGAAAACATGGGCTTTGGTGGAAAAGGTGTGGTCATGAAAGCCTCGTGTTTTAGAGAAATAACAGAATAAAACGTTTATTTTAAACATCCAAAATGGAATTAATTTTTATAAAAATGAAAAAAACTACTTTAGCTATCCTATTGATTATCATTGTTTTTTGCTCTTGCAAGAACAATACACCGCAATCTCAAAAAACAGACGAGGCTGCTATAACTACAATACAGCTCAAAAAACTATGGGAATCCGATACGGTCTTTACAACTGTCGAATCCACTTTATTTGACGCGGCAACCAACATGATTTATGTGTCAAATATTGACGGCGAACCGTGGGGTATTGACGGCAAAGGCTCTATTGGCAAACTGGGTATTGACGGCAAAGTCGTTTCTGCAAAATGGGTAACTGGTCTTAACGCACCCAAAGGATTAGGGATTGTCAATGGAAAACTTTACGTAACGGACATCACGCAATTGGTAGAAATTGACATAGCGACGGGTAAAATCACAAACAAGTATGATGTCGCTGGTTCTGAAGGCTTGAATGATGTAACAACTGCGCCAGATGGCTCAATTTATTTTACCGATTCTAAAAAAGGCAACGTTCATTTACTTAAAAATGGGGTTGTTTCATCCATCACGCAAGGCTTGGGCGGCTCGAACGGTATTCTCTTTGAAGAAGGCAAGCTGATATTGGGAACATGGGCAGATTCAAGCTTGATTGCTTACACTTTTGCAGACAAAAAAACGCAAATTATTGCTACTCAATTGCCACAACCCGATGGTGTTGAAGCTGTTGGTGATGGCAGTTATTTTGTTTCAACATGGAAAGGCATGATTCATTATGTCCAACCCGATGGCAAAAAAGCCTTGCTTTTGAATACCAGTGTGGACTCAATTGGCACTGCGGATATTGATTTTGTAAAAGAAAAAAATCTGTTATTAGTGCCTACATTTTTTAAAAATAAGGTGGTGGCTTATGAGGTTGTGAAATAGCCGTTTTGTTTTAAAAATTGAATCTACCCCTCAGTACTTTTAAGTAGATAAAGGCTGTTTTTATAAAAAACAATTAATTATGAAGCAAATATTATTGTTTTTTGTCTTAATTGCATTTTGCGCCCCCTCAGTAAAAGTGCAAAATGTGTTCATAAAATTGGACTACGAAGAGCGAGCGAATACAAGCACTTGGTGGAAAGCCAATGAGCAAGTGACCTTTTCGCTTGATGACAATAGACATAATCTATACCGCACAGCTTCACCTGTTTGCTTAAAAGTACGGTGGGATTCGATTGGTGACCGCACGAATGTCTGGTTCACAGACTTGAAAATAGATTCGCTTGCCAACCCGATTTAATGGCAACGATTGTTTAAAAGGACGATAAAAAGAATCAACAAATGAAGTTTGCTATCTCTATCATAATAGGGTTGTTTGCTGTTGTACAGCTTTGGTCTCAAAACACCATAAGTGGTCATTCTCACAATGATTATGAACAAAAACGCCCTTTAAGCACCGCTTTTGAAGCAAAAATGGGTTCAATCGAAGCCGATGTTTATTTGGTCAACAATAACCTTTATGTATCGCATGAAGCCAAAGATATCAATCCGTCCAAAAGACTTGATGAATTGTATTTGAAGCCTTTGGCTAAATTGGTTAGAAAAAAGAAAGCCTATCCTTTGATTTTATTGATTGATATCAAATCGCAAGCAGACTCGACTTTAGATGAAATAGTCAATCAAATAGCCCAATATTCCGCTTTTATCCAAGCGAATTGTCCTATTCAATTTGTCATCAGTGGCAATCGTCCACGTCCCGACAAATGGTCGTCGTATCCGCATTTTATCCAATTCGATGGACGACCTAATGAAAATTATACACCTGAACAATGGGAACGCATTGGTATGGTGAGTGAAAGTTTTGGTAAATATGCGAAACTTGGGCAAAAAGACATACCACAAGAGACTTTTGATAAAATGAAAACGATTGTTAATGCCGTTCATGCACAAAATAAAAAAGTGCGCTTTTGGGCAACACCTGATACTGAGGGGGTTTGGGAAGCCTTGGCTAAAATGGGTGTTAATTTTATCAATACCGATTCGCCAATGGCTTTAAGGTCATTGTTAAATAAAAATTCAATTCCCAGGCGCATAAGGAAACTTCAACCCTTTATAATATTCCAAAGTCTTATCAGGTTTTTCATCAAATGGAATCGGCATTTTTGAATAGGTTTGAAAATACAACAAACAAGCATTGCGCCACCAAACGGCTTCTTTTTCTTGAACAACTAACAACATTTTCACTTCTTCAAAACGTTGATTGTCAATGTATGGACGCATCGTTTCCCACGTTTTTTTGGTCTGTCTAACCGCTTCAACGCCACTGTAATATCGGCTGCACATTTCATCCCATAATGTTTTGCCAGACTTCATTTTATAATTCCAAGCTACATGATGAAACCAAAGTAGATATTCATCTGGACAAGTTTTTAAGTCCGAAAACATCGCTGCTACGGGAGGGGCATATTGCGAAACCGCATTACTGCCTGTCGCTGTTCTATCAAAACCAACGCCCACAGAGTCGGCTTTGTGGTAATATGTACAATTCCAATCAGGACGACTGGCAAAGTCCACCCACGGCGCAGGACCGTAGTGACTGCCATAAGTCATAATGTGATGTAAACCCAATGGCGTCATATAATTGACCATATTTTCCCTTGAATTCATCATGATTTTGTTCAAAGTGGCTTCATACTGAGGGGGGGCAGAAAACGTCATTTTCAACCATTCATCAGCAATATCGCTTGCTTTTAAATCATAATTCCACGCCAAACGACCGAAAACATACCAATTGGATTGCAAAAACGGATGCCCACACCAGTTTCTATCTGAACCAATATTGGCAACTCCTGCAACACCTGTAAGCGTATGATTGTCGAGGCTACCATCCATAATTTTAGCGATTGTTGAACCTTTCCCTTTGACGTAAGTATCTGCATCCAAACATTCTTTGAAAAGTGTTCCGTCATACACCAAATGTGTGGCTTGTCCTAAATACTCATGTGTAATTTGAAATTCAGGCATAATCGGTGTTTTAGGCATTTGCCCAAAAAGCGGATGAAATGGTTCACGTGGTTGAAAATCAATCGCGCCATTTTTGACTTGAATAATGACGTTTTTTCTAAACTGACCATCCAATGGAACGAACTCATTATTGGCGTGTTTGTGCCTGTCTTCATTGATATCGGCACTGTAAACGAAAGCGCGCCACATCACAATACCGCCATGAGGTGCCACAGCATCTGCCAAAAGATTCGCACCGTCGGCATGATTACGCCCATAATTTTGAGGTCCCGGCTGTCCTTCTGAATTGGCTTTGACTAAAAAGCCGCCAAAATCGGGGATATAGGTATAGATTTCATCAACTTTGTCCTTCCACCATTTTTGTACTGAGGGGTCAAGTGGATCAGCTGTTTTGAGTTTTCCAATCTCAATCGGTGCGCTGAAACGAGCTGTTAAGTACATTTTGATGCCATAAGGTCTAAAAATATCTGCCAAAGCCTTTATTTTCTCTAAATACTGAGGGGTCAAAGTTTGGGCGTTTGCATTGACATTGATAGGCGATACGCCATTTATGCCGATAGACGCATTGACGCGGGCATAGTCTTTATATCGTGGGTCAATATAGTCGGGCAGCCGATGCCAATCCCAAATAGACTCGCCAGCATAGCCACGCTCAACATGACGATTGAGGTTGTCCCAATGATTCAGAATTCGGACTTGAACTTTTGGTTTTTCAAGAATATTTATATTTTTAAGGCTTTGTTCTGTTTGAATCAATCTTAAAAAATGGAAAACGCCGTACAAAACACCAATATCCGTATTACCTGTTATATAGATATTTCCTTGTTTTGACAAGATGATATAACCTTCATTTCCAACACTTTGCATCTTCTCTTTTGAAATGACAGCAGCATTTAAAGCGACATTTTGCCCTGTGCCGATGATGACATTCCCCGTTTTACTGAGGGGTATCTTTTTTTTCAAAAGACTTGACAAACCTCTATTGAGTTCTTCTGTAGCCGCTTGAATGGTTGCAGAATTGCCATAAATCGCAATGGCTTTGACTTGTTCCCTGTATTCAGCAAGCCGTTTGGCATCGGTTATCGGTGCATAGCGCAGCCACAAATCATAACCGTCTTCGGCATAAATTTTTACAAAAAGAAAGAGAAAAAGAAAGGTGAGTTGTTTTTTATATGAATACATAATGCGTCAAGTTTACATCGTTGTTTAGTAAAAAAGTTAGGTCTAAAATTAAATGTAAAATTAACGATCCGTGTATTTTTGAAGTTATTCTTTGAAAAATTCGATTTTATGTATGAAAATAGAGACAAATCATAGGAAGATTTCAAATCTTCCTATGATTGCACCCAATTAAGCTATCATCGCTTCCAAAGCCACTAAAAAATTCCGTTTAGCATCCGCATGATAATCGAAATACAAATCGGGTTCTATCAATTCCAATTCCATCAGTAAAAACTTGCCGTCTTTCAAAATACCATCTACACGGGCATACAACAAATCGCCGCCAAATGTTTCAATAATATGTTGAGCTGTGGCTAAAAGAGATGCGTCGGGTTCAAACGTTTGATACTGCCCACCAAACTGCGATTGTACCCTAAAATCACCGTTTTTAGGCTTTTTTACAATCGCATGTGAGTATTTTCCTTGAAAAAACAGGATAGACAGTTCACCTCTTTCTTGAATTTCAGGCATAAACGGTTGCACCAAAAGGTCATTTTCAAGGGCAAACGAAGCATATTCTGTTTCTATTTCTTCTGTTTCGCTTTGCGAAAAAAGCCTTGTCAGATATGAACCGCCCGAAACAGCAGGTTTGATAACGGCAGATTCCCAGTTTTTTTCTTTCAAAAAAGACAAATTCAATCCAGTGTTTTTAGGTATAAAAACAGTTGGAATGATGTCAATACCTTGTCTTTCAAGCTCTTGTAAATAGAATTTATGTTGATTCCGCTTGATGATAGGGAGGGGGTTCAATGTCTTGATATTTTGTTTTTCCAATTCATCAAGCCATGTCTCAAATTCTTTAGGAAATTCAAAATAATCCCATACTGTTCTGAAAATCAAGTAGTTATAATCAGTCCAATTTACTGAGGGGTCATTCCAAACTTCGACATGAACATCAAATTGCTTGGGAAATTCTGCTGCAAAAGCCCGTTCTTTTTCCAAGACATCGGGCCAGTTTTTGCAACTTAATAAGGCTATTTTCATATAAATATTTCGTTCTATTTTGCCAATTCAATTATATCCTTCACTTCCAAAACTTGTTTCCCATAGCCTCTGTTGACGCTGTGAATCATCGCCCGACCCATTTCCGTCAATGTGGACATATATTTTGAAGCCACAGGGCGCAAAATAGGGTAGAGCCAAGTGAAATATTTGTAGTAAGGCAGCGTGTTTTTCAAGCCAGGAGTCGGCTGCATATAACCTGGACGGAAATTGTAAACGCGCTTGAAAGGCAGTTTCATCAAGTCATTTTCGGTTTTTCCTTTCACCCTTGCCCACATTTGACTGCCTTTTTCGGTGCTGTCTGTACCTGAACCAGAGATGTAACAAAAGGTCATATCAGGGTTCAGTCTTGCCAATGTTTCGGCAACGTGCATTGTCAAAGTATAAGTCGCTTTTGTAAACTCCGCTTCGTTTTTACCTATGGACGTTGTTCCGAGACAGAAAAAACAAGCATTATAACCCGTTAATTCGCTTTCAATTGCCGACAAATCGAAAAAATCGGTGTGAATGATTTCTTTGACTTTAGAATGAACAATCCCGCAAGGCTTGCGATTGATGACTAAAATAGAGGAAACGGCAGGGTGATGCAGACATTCGTGCAAAACGCCTTCTCCGACCATGCCTGTTGCGCCTGTGATGATGGCTTTGATGGATTCTGTCATGTTTCTGTTTTTTAATTCTTTCTGAATCAGTCGTCAAACTTAATTTAATATTGCGAATAGGAGGGAATTTTTTATCGAAATCTGCATAAAATCTGTGTTTTAGGCTCTTTATGCACTATACACATTTTTGGAGGAGGAGACAAAACCCGCGTTGGTGTTTGTTATTATGGCAGCGTCGAGACGAAAAGATTTGTGAAGTACAAAGGAACATACTGAGGGGGTGATTCCGAATCACGTCCTCAGTTGCCTACATTTATGTTGGGCAATGATTAAATGTTGGCTAAAACACGATTTAATTTTTCATTTATTTCGTTAGCATAGTTTTCAACAGCAGGGTTGGCAATGACTTTCATTGCTTCTAAAGTATTAATTATTGCCACTTCAATTGCTTCATTTTCTAATTGGCGAATAGTTACATTGCAAGGAAGCATCAAACTGATATGTTGATCAACAGCAAGTACTTTGTCGGCAAACAAAGGATTGCAGGCACCCAAAATAAGATGCGGTAAATAATCTTTATCCAATTTTTTCTTCATGGTTGCTTGAATATCAATTTCAGTAAGCACACCAAATCCTTCTGTTTTTAACGCATCTTCAACTTTTAGGCGCATTGCCGTTACCGTTGTTCCAGTAAAATCTTTTGAAATAAAATAGCTCATGTTGTTGCCGTTTTTATATATTGATTAAATATTGTGAATGAATTTTCACAACGGTACAAAGGTAAGTTCTATTATTATCGAAAGCCTTACACAAAAATTAAAATGAATTACATCATTCACACATTTACCACGTTTTTCCTTTTGAATTCATCCAGTCTTCAAATAAATGGTTTCAAGGCTTAAAACAATCATCTCTCTTAGCTCTATTGTATGTATTTTAATCCGAATTTCTTTTTGAAGCCAATAAAGGAGAAGCAATAAGCCAGACACTAAATTCAATATAGGGGTGAAATAAGGCAATAAATGTATCCGAATGCCCACTATCAAAACCGATAAGTGTAAAGTAATAGCGAGTATGACAAGGAGAATAACCCAACTGTCTGTTTTTTTCATTTTGGATAAGGAGATTCTGGGACAGATATAACGTTATTACAACTCATTAAAAAGCCCAACAACAGATAGAGAAATGAGGATTGCGTAGGAGTATGTTTTGTTTTTATTTTGTGGGTATGAAGACCCTTTTAATAGGAGAGTTCGGTGAAAACACCGAACCCAGCGTCGCTGTTGATGCTGTTTGGAAAAAGGAAATCCTATTCCGAGCGGAAAGAATAGCCTAAGCAGGTTATCAATCTTTCTTAACCATGTAGAATGTGGCAGTTGAACCTGCTTTGGCAGAACCATGATCTACAGTCCGAATGACAGAGCCTGTTA
>JAYVFS010000220.1:0-31106 GCA_043772905.1 Saprospiraceae bacterium
AAAGCGAAAATGCTGACGGCAAATAGACCAAATAGGCGTATTTTAATGCTTTCGCCAAAGGATAAAAGGGCTATGAGTGGTGAGAATAATTTTTTTAAAACCGTTTCACCGAAGTAAAAAACGGCGATGTTGAGAAAGATGAATGACAACCAAGTGAGTATCACTTTTCCATCAATTAATCTATATTTAACAATAAATGGCAATATATAAGCGGTTGCTGCGCAAGCGCATATACCCCATGGCGCATATAAATCTCCTTTTAACCAGTTCAGTCCCGTCCACCCTATTTTGACGACGATTTCGTAAAGCCATAGGGCTTCTGCCAATATCGCTAATAAGAGAATGCCGATTAACGCCTGTTTTATTTCTTCTTTTGTCATACCCCTCAGTCATTTTTCTGGCTGTAAATATATTGAACGAATTTAAAATGTTAGACATTTAGCCTTATGTTTTTTAAGAAGTGAACACTTTTACAAAAAATCTAAAATCCTTTATCTTAAAATCTTTTGTCTTTGTCTCTATATTTGCCCTTTCATCATAAAAACAAATACCAACTTATGAAAGCCGATAAACCACCTAAGGATTCCAAATTTATAATTTTTGTTAAAAACTTCGACCGCATCCTCCGTTTAGCAGGTCGGCTATTGATTTTAATGCTCATTATTTGGATTTTATGGGCATTTCGCAAGGCTTATATCAACGATTCGTATGTTTTTGAGCCATTCAGTGTGCCTCCTCAGTTGATTGAACGCGGCTATTCGGGCGAGGTTGTTGTGGATAAAATTATCTCAGAAATGCATACTATCCTCTCAAAAGATTATTTTGACGAGCAAAATCCAGAGGCCTATCGCAAAATTGTGGCACAACCGACTTTGAAATTCAGTTCAGGCAGTCGGGCAGGTTATTTTGATTTGGAATCTCTTTTCAAACTCGGCAAAGTGGCTTTGGGCAAAAAAGAGAATACCATCAAAGGGCATATTACCAGCGACAGCAACCACCTATCTCTCAGTGTGAATATGTCTGATGATGCGCAATCCTCCTTGAATATCCATAAAAACAACCTCGATAGCCTTGTTAACGAAGCGGCGGTGTTTCTGATTCGCCAAACCAATCCCCAATATTTGGTCTATTATTTTATGAATAAACAAGACTTTGAGATAGCCGAAGCCCTTTTGCAAGAGATTGATTTTCAATTAAATAACAAAAAAAAGAGCCCGACTTACAACTATGACCGCATCCAATGGTATATGAGTTGGACTTCTTTACGGCTTGCCCAACAAGACTTTGAAGGCGCATTGGCGAAAGCCGATGGGTTGCGCCAAGCCTATCCAAAGGATTTAGCAGCTGATGTGCAAACCGTCAATATCCTCATGGCGCAAGTGTTGCGCTTAGAAAATGACAAAGCAGACCCCTCAGTATATCGGGCTATTGCGCAGCGTGCGGCTACATTAGCAACGCAAATTGAAAAGAAAAAGGAGAACAGTTTGTTTTTGGACAAACAAAAAGCCATGGGTTTGTTGTATGCCAACTGGGCTTATTTGCTTCAAAAAACGGACTTGAATGCGCCTGATATTTTACCAAAGTATCAAAAAGCGATAACCCTTTTACCCAATGTCTCGTTTGCCTATAACAACTTGTCGTACTATTACATGGATAAAAAAAATTACGTTGCGGCAGAAGATGCGCTTAAAAAAGCCCTTTTTGCAGAGCCTAAAGACGGTAATTCGTTGGATACTTATGCAGAAATCATGGCGATAACGGGCGATACGACGCGGTTTTATGCCTTTTTGGAAAAAGCCTTACAAAACCCAAATCCAACAGAAGGGATTACGGCTGAACGTTATGCTGTGGACAAACGTTGGGACGCATTTAGACAACAACCCCGATTTCAGAATTTGATAAAAAAATACAAAAAGTAATGAAAAAAGATATGAATCCAAAAGTAAAACCCGCACCTTTCCTCCATGCCCATCTTTTAGAAGCAGGTGTGGACGAAGCGGGACGGGGCTGTTTGGCAGGTCCTGTTTTTGCAGCAGCGGTCATTTTGCCCAAAGATTTTAACAACGATATTTTGACGGATTCAAAGATGATGACAGAAAAAAATCGCTACAAATTGCGTGATATTATTCAATCCGAAGCCCTCGCTTTTGGCGTTGCCTACGCCACAGAAGCCGAAATAGATGAACTTAATATTGCTAATGCGTCGTATATTGCTATGAATAGAGCTATCAAATTGTTGGGAAAAACACCTGAAATGTTGCTTATAGATGGTAAATACTACAAACCTTATGGCTTAGAGATACCTTTCAATTGCATTATCAAGGGCGACCTAAAATTTGCAGCGATAGCAGCGGCATCGGTTTTAGCCAAAACCTATAGAGATGATTGGATGAAAAATTTGACCCCTCACTATCCAGAGTATGCGTGGGACATTAACAAAGGTTATCCGACAAAACAGCATCGCACAGCGATTTTGAAGTTGGGTGCGACGCCTTATCACCGAAAAACGTTTCGCTTGTTAGCATAAAAAAAAAAGCAGTGAATGACTGAACGCCACCCACTGCTTTTAACCCTATGAACAAGTCTGAAAATATTTTCTCAATATGATCTCTTATTTCAATTCAAAGGCATTTGTACCTGCCAAGTAGCCTTTGTTATAGACTTCAAGCGTGTATTTGCCTTTTGAAAGATTGGTGTTGCCTTTAGCATCCCAAATTGCACAAACGTCTTCGCCTTCATTTTTGAATTCGATTTGTTTAGTCGTTGTGTACTGAACTTCTTTGCCGTCTTTAAGTTTTAAAACACCACCACCACTTGATTGCGTTGCAATAGCGACACCTGTTGGGTCAATGATGCGTAGATAAAACGTTTCACTGCCTGGGTCAACGACTTGATTGTCAACTGCTTTAAAGCAGAATTTCAATCGGTCAATGTTTTTAGCGTGTGTGCGTTCTTTTTCTTTTCCGCTTTCACGAACTTTGAAACCTTGGATAGAGAGTTGAGCCACTTTTACAACAGAGCCCATTTCTGTTTTTTTAGCCAAAATCGCTTTTTCAGCTTGAATCTTTGCATTTTCAGATTCAACAGCTGCTTTTTGGGTAATGACTTGCTCTTTTTCTGCTTGCTCCTTAGTCAAGTTTTCTTGAAGGTTCGTTTTCTCCGTCGTTAAGACGGTTACTTGCTCACCCAACATTTTTTTGTCTTGCTCAAGTTCCGCAATTTTAGCAACATAGCCTTCTGCTTCCGCTTTGAAACGCGCCATTTCTGCCTTGACACCATTGTAATCTTTCTTACTAATCATACCCGCAATTTGATTTTTGCGTCTTGTCAACTCCTCTTTTTGAGCGTCAATGAGGGAATTCAACTCTGTGTTTTTACCCTTCATTTCCTCCAATTGAGCGATAGCATCTTTATATTGCTGCTCGAGTTGTACATTGAGATCTTCTTCTTTTTTAAGTTCTGTCGTCAATGTCGTTGATTCCGCTTTTTTATTACTCAAACTGACCCAAGTGGCGATGTTTGTGCCGAATAAAGCGATAATACCTGCAATTGCCCAAGGCAATAATTTTTTAGCTCTTGAATCAGAGCCTTCATTTTGATAAGCCATAACTGTCTGTTTTTAATTGTTTTTTACGAATAAATGTTTTTGTTTTTGTATTTATAAAATCGCAATATACTCTACGAGTTACCTTATATGACTGCGCCTGCCACAAATGTAATGGAATCTATTGTACGTTTTTAAAAATTGTAAAGTTTTGAACCGATATTCGAGTTGATTTTTTTATGTATTATACGACAAAATAAAAAATGAATGTAAGTTGTTCAATGATGAGAATGAAAGCGTAGGTTTGTCCCCTCGTGCATGTCTTTTAGTAATTTGTTTATACAAACGTGACCTATTGCACTTTATTATTTTTTTTCTTTACTTTTTTTCAAAAAAACGATTTAATTTTTTTTAAACAATTGATTATCAACGATTTAATTTTTAAAAAAAATATTAAAATTTGTAAAATTTCTTTTTAAAATTTCACAATATACTATTATGCTTGATTTTATTGACATCACAAACATCCTTTTTTTCGATATCGAAACCGCACCAGCCACCCCTCAGTATAGCGACCTCGACGAGACGTGGCAAGAGCTTTGGCACATCAAAGCGGCTCAAATACTGAAAAAGCCAAAAAATGAAACAACAGATGAAGATGCGGCACAAGTTTATGAGCGAGCAGGTATTTATGCCGAATTTGGACGCATTGTCTGCATTTCAGTCGGTATTTTTGTACGAAACAAGGAAACAGGCGATTTAACCGTCCGTTTAAAGTCTTATGCCTCAACCGATGAAGCGGCTTTGCTGAAAGACTTTTCGGAATTAATGGTCAAACATTATAACAATGCAGATCGACAATTTATGTGCGGTCATAATATTAAGGAGTTTGATGTGCCTTATATTTGTCGCCGAATGATGATTCATCAAATGCCTTTCCCTAAAATGTTTGATATTACGGGCAAAAAGCCTTGGGAAACGAAACATTTGCTCGACACAATGGATTTATGGAAATTTGGCGATGGTAAAAACTATACGTCACTCAAATTGCTCGCAGCGACTTTTGGCTTCCCCTCCCCCAAAGACGATATTGATGGTTCACAAGTCGGACGCATTTTTCACGAAGAAGGCGATGTTGAACGCATTGCTGTTTATTGTGAAAAAGACGTTGTGGCGGTTATGCAACTCATGTTGCGCTATAAACGGATGCCTTTGCGGTTGACCATTGACGGAAAAGTGATTGCTGAAAGTTAAGCTAACAACGGTCGGGGAACTTTGAAAGTTCCCCGACCGTATGCGAATCAATTTTAAAATAATATTAATTTATAAAATCATGAAAATCAAAATCTTATCCATTGCACTCTTATGGGTTTCCATAAACAATCTATCAGCACAAAGTGTTGCCTACTCTGTCAAAGGTGGCTTAACGGCAGCCAATCAACGATTCGATGGTGGTGGTACATACAATAATAGTTTACTTTTCAAATATCATGGGGCATTGTCCATCGAAAATGCGCCCGACGACCCAACGTCTGTTCTTTTTGCTCAAATAGGTTATCACACTCGTGGACATGCGCGACGTTATCAGCGTGGCATTTATTTTAACCCTCAAACCCAACAATTAGAAGAAACCAAAGGCTCAACCGAAAAATTTGTCTTTAATAATCTTGCGCTTATCGTCGGCGTAAAGCGTCGGGGCGTTTTGAACAACGAAAGAGCCTACTATGCAGTAGGGTTACGTGCTGAATATACAGTAAAAACGAACCTTTCCGATTTGAATAATCTGCCAAGTATCTATTCACTATACTATCCGACTAATGATTTTGTAAAAAAATTCAACTATGGCTTGACGTTAAGCGGTGGTTATGAGTTTCCTTTTTCTGATTTAACAGGTGGTTTCGTTGAGTTGAGTATTCATCCTGATATATCACGCCAATATTTCCAACCGCCCATTGTGGTCAATGCAACAATTAATGGTGAAACCATCGGAACAATACCCGAACAAAGCATACGCAACTTGACGTTTGAACTCACTCTCGGCTTCCGTTTCTTACGCAAAGTGGTTTATGTGGATTAACTTTTCGTCCAAAAACCGTAAAAATGCGTCGAAAAAGCGATATTTTTCAATATTTGTAGGGGCAACACAGAGACTTTTATATCTTTGCCTTGCTTTTTTACCCCCTCAGTAAAATAAGCCTTTTTTGTAATTATATAGAGGAGACCACAGATTGTACAAATCTGTGGTCTCCTGATAAAAGTTACCATTTTTTATAAAAAACGAAATTTCTTCTATTAAAAACTCATCATTCGACATGACTGGTTCAAAAATTACAATTAGAAATGGCAAATTGAAAGTGCCAAACGACCCTATTATCCCATTCATTGAAGGCGACGGTACTGGACCCGATATCTGGCGTTCATCTGTCCGCGTCATTGATGCTGCCGTTGAAAAAGCGTATAAAGGCAAAAAGAAAATCGTCTGGGAAGAAGTCCTTGCTGGCGAAAAAGCCTTCAACAAGACAGGTAACTGGTTACCTGACGAAACGCTTGACATCATCCGCGACCGCCTTATCGCTATCAAAGGACCTTTGACGACACCTGTTGGCGGTGGCATTCGCTCGCTCAATGTGGCTTTGCGTCAAATCCTCGATCTATATGTGTGTTTGCGCCCTGTGCGGTGGTTTGAAGGCGTGCCTTCTCCTGTCAAGCATCCTGAACTCGTGGATATGGTTATTTTTCGTGAAAATACTGAAGACATTTATGCGGGTATCGAATATGCCGCTGGTTCTGAAGATGCGGCTAAAGTGATGAAGTTTATTCAAAAAAACTTCCCAAAAGCTTTTGATAAAATCCGTTTCGGTACAACTGCGAAAGTTAAAGAATACAACAAAGCAGCTGGTTTGAAAGGAGCATCTAATGATGTAATGGTTGGTTTGGGCATCAAACCTGTCTCAAAAGCTGGTACTGAACGCCTTGTTCGCTCTTCGATTGAATATTGTATAACGCAAGGACGCAAGTCTTTGACCATCGTTCACAAAGGCAATATCATGAAATTTACTGAGGGGGGCTTCCGTGACTGGGCTTACGCTGTTGCTGAAAAAGAATTTGGTGACAAAGTCTTTACTTGGCAAGAATACGACCGCATTAAAGCAGCAAGCGGTGCAGCAGCAGCTGACGCAGCACAAAAAGAAGCTTTGGCATCTGGTAAAGTATTGGTGAAAGATGCGATTGCAGACATTGCTTTGCAGCAAGTTTTGACACGTCCTACGGATTTTGATGTCATTGCAACGCTTAACCTGAACGGTGATTATTTGTCAGATGCATTGGCGGCACAAGTTGGTGGCATCGGTATTGCGCCAGGTGCAAACATCAACTACGTAACAGGACATGCGATTTTTGAAGCAACACATGGTACAGCACCTAAATATGCTGGACTTGATGTCGTCAATCCATCATCTGTCTTGTTGTCAGCAGTTATGATGCTCGATTATATGGGCTGGAACAAAGCAGGTGAGTTGATCGTGAAAGGTATTGAAAAATCAATCACCGCGAAACGTGTCACTTACGATTTTGAACGCCTGATGGAAGGCGCAACAAAATTGAAATGCTCTGAATTTGGCGATGAAGTCATTAAGAATATGTAATTCTGAAATGAAATATATAGCGTTTTTGAAAAATGCCCTGATTCTGTCGGGGCATTTTTTCGTTAAAACCAGTCATTTTCGTAAACCAATCGAATCCGTCCAAACAGTGGTCACCTTAAACATCATCTATCAAAACGCCTCACCAATAGTCAAATAAAACCCACTTGATTTGTAGCCAATACCATAATCCGCTCGAATATTAATATGTTGCGCTTTGTCAATCGTAAACCGCAGACCCGTACCAAAATTATAACGTACATTATCCAAAGACCATCCAGAAAGTTTATCCGTCACCTCGCCCAAACCACCAAAAATAACGCCCCCAAACCGTTTATACAAAGGAAAACGCCACTCACTTTGCAGCAACAACAAATTGTTATCACGATATTTACCTTCAAAATAACCCCTCAGTCGCTTCGTTCCGCCAATCACTGGCATTTGATGAAAAGGCACATCACCAAACGATAAAACGGCTGCCGCATTAACAGCCACCACACTGTTTTTACCAATCGGAAAATATCGAGACGCATCAACAGACAACCTTTGATATGCGAAATCACTGCCAGTCAGTTGTCCTTCCCCATACAAATAAGCTTCTAAAACGTAGCCGTTTCGAGGAAAAAACAAGGCATCACGCGTATCATAATTGAGTTGTGTGCCAATGCCTGAAACACGTCCACCCGTTGCACCTGTCACTTGACGTTTATCTAAAATGCCGCCTGAATCTACGCGGGTATATTTGAAATCATCGAAAGCATAGCGAAAACCGACAAATAAATTCGGCTTTATTTTTTTGACCGCATTGAGTCGGAAACGTGGAAAAACAGCGTTGTATTTTTCAATATAGTCAGGCGAAATATTGTTGCCCGTACCGAAAAAATTAAAAACATAGCGATAATAACCCACTTCGCCGCTAATCCAATAGGCTTGATTGCGTGGAAAAAGTTGGAACGGAAAGTACAGCAGCAATTGATTG
The DNA here is from genome assembly GCA_043772905.1 of Saprospiraceae bacterium. GTDB lineage: Bacteria > Bacteroidota > Bacteroidia > Chitinophagales > Saprospiraceae > JAAFJT01. The sequence goes on from JAYVFS010000220.1 coordinate 8,165, forward strand.
AGTTGTGTATAAACTGCACCGACCGTTACACTGCTGCGTCTTGCACCGATAGAATCATTTTTGAAATTAAACGTCAAAAGTCCACCAGCACCACCGCCAAATTTTGTATCTGGCGAAAAGAAAACGACGGGTAATCCAATGACTTTCAATCGATTAGGACTTTTCGGTATTGTATCTTTTTGTGCTTTTATTGTTCCTAAGGTGCAGACACACAATAAAATAAGATTAATTTTTTTCAAATTCATGTTATGTTGGCTTTTAGATTTCAGTTGTAATTTCTTAGCCGGGAACAAAAATTGGACGTATTTGCTCACAAAAATAAAAAAGAGTTCTCACAGAAATCTCACGAGAAAAACAATAGCCTCGCATCTTCCGAAACGAGGCTATTGGGTATTCTAAAATCTTAAAATCTTTTGTCTTTGAACTTAATTACTAATATGGCAAGCCCAAAAGGAAACCAATCGTAAAGTTAGCATCCCAATCGAAGACAAATTGCTGTGTATTTGTGCCATCCGCGATTGCTTTATAAATATTCAAACCCGCCTTCAATTTGGCATCTTTTGTCTGGTATTGGTCTGGCGCATTGAGCACTGTAAAACGCTCTTTGTCCTTCCGCACTTGTTTTGCCAACTCAAAAGGCACACCGCCGATGATGAAACAAACTTTGCGTTTTGGGAAAGGTACTTTTTCTGCTTTGGCTTTCATTTCGTTGTAAACAGCCGCATCAGACATATTATTTTGGAAATATTTTGCACCCGAACCTTCAATGGATGTCAGTTTTCCGCCATCTGACCAAGCCATTTTAGTGTTGCCCGAACCAATATCTACAACAAAGGCATCATCCTCATAATCCTTCGGCATCACAGATTTGTAGCCCAATTTGCCTTCTTGTTCAGCCGTTACGAGGTTGACAAAATAGCCCATAGTTTTCAGATAATCTGTTATTTTCTTAGTAATTTCCACCTTTTGTGCGCCTGAACTGATGACAAAATGAATATCACGTGGGCTGACACCGAAGCTTAACATACCAGAAATATAGTTTTTTAAACCATTTTTTACGTCTTCGTCGCTTGTCAATTTTTCATAAACAAGGCTTGCTCCGAAATCCGCTTTTTCCAATTTCCAGTTTTTCTGAGCATCCGCTCGAATGATAAAAGAATTGAAACCCGAAGCGCCCAATTCGACAACCCCTTTCAATTTACCACCATTCGGAGCGGGCGGCGTATAGTCAAAACGAGGACGATTAGCGGATGCTGTTGCCGACGAAGGTGATTGAGTCGAAGAAGCAGTAGTTGCTTCATTGCCCGAAGCATTATCGCTTGTCGAAGTTTCAGTACCATCTTTTTTACTGAATTTTTCAGTCAACTGGGGTAAAAACTCGCGGACAGCAAAAAAGATACCCCCAACTATCAACAGGGTGATTAAAAAACGTGAAAAAGGTGTCAAACGGCTCATTTTACAAAAGTTTTAGTAAGTCAATAATCAATTTTAGTATTCTGTTATTTTCAGAAATCACGCAATACTACGTGTTTTGCTTATAAAATCAAAGAAAACCGACCGACAAAATGCCCCCTCAGTATTTCGTCGAAAAAGTAGCCCTTTCTCTTTTATTTTTTAAACAAAATTTTTATTTTTGACAATTATTTTAAACTTAATATTTTAAAAATTAAAAACCATTCACAATGAGAAACATCATCACTTGGTTCGAAATTCCATCATCCGACATCGCCAGAGCGAAAGCATTTTATGAAGCACTTTTAGACACACAAATAGCTGATATTCAAGACTTCGGCGGTTTGAAAATGGCTTTTTTTCAACGACCTGAAAATTCCAGTGCAACAACAGGCGCCATTGTTCAACACACAGAATATACGCCTTCCTATCAAGGCTCCCTGCTTTATTTTGATGGTGGTGAAGACCTTGCACCCATGCTCGCTCGTGTAGAACCCGCAGGCGGGAAAATTTTGAAACCTAAAACCATGATTTCTCCTGAATATGGACACATGGCTTTGTTTGAAGATACAGAAGGCAACCGCATGGCACTTTATTCGATTGGTTGATTGGTTATTGGTTGATTGGTTATTCCTTACACCAATAACCAATCAACAAAACAAAAGAACCGCACAGTACAATACTATGCGGCTCTCAAAACAAAGAGTATAAAAAATTTTATTGAATCTTCATTCAGGAAAAATCACTCATTATCTTTTCAACGATATTGTGATGATGACGTGTGTGGTAAGCCGTAAAATGCAAAAATTCACCCGCCGTCAACAAACCGATTAAAGGGTGCGGAATTTGATAGCTGTCTAAATCTGCCTCGCTCATAAGTGCAGCACGCTCCAATAATTTTGTTGACACAGATTTGTAAACATCGAGCATTTCTGTTTTTGACCCCTCAGTATCTAAGTGCCTGTAAACCGTCAGCAGTGGTATGGGCGTTTTTAAAGCGTTGGCATACAATTTTTTAACATCTTCATAGCTTTGCGATTCACGATTACTTTTTGCCCATTGATTCATAGATTCAGGATTGCCAAATAAGCTCACCAAAGGTTTTGATGATTTGATTAAATGCAGAATATTTTGTCCGACAGACCATTTTTCAGGATTCGGTTGTTGAAAAAAATCTTCTTCCGACACATTTTCGACGGTCTTTATCAAGGCATCTACTTCATTTTGAAGGCGGTTTAAAATTGCTTGTTTTTCCATTTTTGATTGATTTTATATTTATTGAATATTCATTAAATTAAAAAAATTAAAAAAACTATTGAACGTGCATTTTAGCACGATTAAATGCCTTGATGGTGTAGCTGTCGTCCTTGTAAAGTAGGGACAACATGATACCGCCTTGCAGGTCTTGAACAACTTGTTCCGCTAAATTCCGAGCATATTTTTCCGTAAATTTTGCTTGATAAATCTTTGTTAATGCCTTGATGTATGCATCAAAAAAAGCACGCAACACGTTCACAAATTTAGGTTCCATGTAAGCTGTTTCTAAAACGGTATTACCCATTAAACATCCCCCCTCAGTATAAACAAAGGATTTACCCATTTTTCTAAGCATTTTATCGATTTTTTCAATCGGTTCAAGGCTATCATCTTCTGCAATGACGCTTATGTTTTGTCGAAACCGTTCCAAAACGCCTTCTAATATAGCCGTCATCAAATCCTCTTTATCCTTGAAATAATAGTAAAAATGAGAAGGCTGTATGTCGCAAGCCTCCGCCAAATCTTTCATACTCGTATAGGTATACCCACGTTGACGTATCACAGCAGTTGCTTTCAATAGGACTTCTTCTTTCGATGTTTTAACTGTAGGCATAAGTGAAAAATTTCGACAAATTTATAGAATGATTGTTCAATAAAAAAATATTTTTCTAATTTTTTTTGAATGCTTTTACGTTTTCCAATCATTCCCAATTTCCTTTTCTCAACACCTCAAAAAAGATACCCCTCAGTATTTCCATGTTTTTTCTAATGTTTTCTAAAATAATCCCAATCGAAGTTCTATTTTTGAGCCAAAATATCATCCAAATTAATCATTAATCAATTTCTTTCTAATTATGAATTTTCCTTCTGAATTAAAATACACAAAAGAACACGAGTGGATACGCCTCGAAGGTGACATCGCAACCATCGGCATCAGCGACCACGCACAAAGCGAATTAGGCGATATCGTCTATGTTGAAGTTGAAAGCGTTGGCGAAACGATTGAAGCCAATGAGGTTTTTGGCACTGTTGAAGCTGTCAAAACAACTTCTGAACTCTATATGCCAATCACGGGTGAAGTCTTAGAATTCAACGAGAAACTCAGCGACGAACCTGAACTTGTCAACTCCGACCCTTACGGCGATGGTTGGATTGTGAAAGTAAAAGTGGCTAATATCGCAGATGTTGCTGCCCTTTTAGACGCAACGGCTTATCAAAATGAGTTACCCGCGCATTAAAACATGAAAAACATAAAAATTTCATACGCCCCCGCACTCGCGTGGGGCATTTTTGTTTTTGTCTTGTCCGTAATACCCGGCAAAGACTTTCCGTCTATTCCGAATTGGGGAAGTTTATTATCGCTCGATAAAATCGTTCACATGATTTTTTACGGCTTACTGACTTTACTGATATTACGTGGCAAACGAAAAACGACGAATAGAGCCGTTCCCCTACTTTTTGCGGTCGGTACAGCTGTTTTTAGTAGTTCCTATGGTTGGTTTTTGGAATGGTTTCAAGGCGCATATTGTTCTGATAGAATGTCTGATGTCATGGACGGTATTGCTAATACCGTTGGCGCAGTGTTGGGATTGCTGTTTTTTCTCTATTTTCAACAAAAAAATAGGTCTTATAAAAACGCTTAGTTGGACGCTGTTCATCGCAAAGAAGCAACTTTTATCAAAAAAAGACGTTATTTTTGAGTTAGAAAAGGTGGTTGAATGTCCCATCCATATTCTAAATTACGGAATCAGTAAAATCAAAAATAATCAGTTTCAATCAGTGATAAAATGAAAAAGCTACTCCTTTATTTACTCCTCGTTGCGCCTTTACTCTTAAAAGGGCAGCCGAATCCACAACTGGCAGAGCAATATTTTCAGAATGGTGAATTAGAAAAAGCAGCCGTTTTGTATGAGAAATTATATGCACAGAACTCGGGTGATTATTACTTTGATAGGTATTTGTCTTGCCTCATGGATTTAAACCGTTTTGACGAAGCGGAAAAAATTATTACGAAGCAAATAAAGAAAGAGCCTTCAAAATCAACACTTTACGTTCAGTTGGGTAAACTTTATGAACGCCAAAACAAAAATGAAGATGCTGCTGAACAATACAAAAAAGCCATTGACAAGCTCCCGTCTGACCGTTATATGATTGACAATTTGGCAGCGAATTTCAGCTCGATGGCGCGCTACGATTTGGCTTTGGCAACCTACGAACAAGGCAGTAAGTTGTTGAGAAATAAAAATATGTTCGCCTATAACCTCGCTGAATTGTACCGTCGAAAAGACGATGTACCCATGATGATTGAGTCCTACCTCAATGCCATCAAAGAAAACCCTGGATACCTCCCCTCAGTACAATCTATGTTGATGCGCAATGCAACAGGCGCGGACGAGCAAACGGAATTGCAAAGTCAACTATATGCACGTATTCAAGACGAACCTAAAGTGTTGACGTATCCAGAATTGTTGTCGTGGGTGTTTTTGCAAAAAAAAGACTATAAAAATGCTTTTCGGCAGCTCAAAGCAGTTGACCGCATGAACGGTGAAGACGGCAATCGGGTTTTCGGATTGGCGAGTATTGCTGCCGAAGACCATGATTATGATGCGGCGATTGAAGGCTACACCTATATAGTTACGGAAAAAGGTCGGCAATCACCTTTGTTTATCATTTCAAAGCAAAACCTTTTGTCGTGCAAACGCAAGAAATTGACAGAAGGTTATACGTTTACAAATACTGAACTTTTAGAAATTGAGAAAGAATATGAATCTTTTTTAGATGATGTTGGTCGAAATGCTCGGACAGCGCCCATTATTTCAGAATTGGCTGAATTAGAGGCATTTTACTTGCAAAATTTGGATAAAGCGGTCGCTCTTTTAGAAGAAGTCGTTGATTTTCCAATGGTTGACCGTGAAGTTCAGTCACATGCAAAATTGAGTTTGGGCGATTTTTATTTGATTCGGGGCGAGCGTTGGGAAGCGACTTTGTTGTATTCTCAGGTGGATAAACTCTACAAAGACGATGTTTTGGGACATGAAGCACGTTTCAAAAATGCAAAATTGAGTTATTATTTCGGCGATTTCGATTGGGCAAAAGCGCAATTTGATGTGTTGAAAGCCTCAACGTCTAAATTGATTTCAAACGATGCGATTGATATGAGTGTTTTTATCTTGGACAACACAGGGCTTGACTCCAATACTACAGCCATGCAAATGTATGCCGAAGCTGAATTATTGGTTTTCCAGAATAATTACAAAGGGGCTTTTGAAAAATTGGATTCCATAATGATGCTTTTTCCTGAACATTCGCTTGATGATGATGTGTTATATTTGAAGGCGCAAGTCTATAAAAAACAACGGGATTATACGAAAGCCGTTATCATGTTTGAAAAGATTTTAGAAAAATACAAGGAAGAAATACGTGCCGACAATTCTCTTTTTGAAATGGCAGATATTTACGAAAAGCGGCTCAATGATAAGGATAAAGCTAAATTGCTATACGAAAGGCTTTTTACAGAGTTTTCAGATTCGACTTTAGCTGTCGAAGCTCGAAAAAGGTTTAGAATACTGAGGGGGGATAAAATTGGCAAAGAGCAATAAGCAAGGGGCAAGAGGCAAGAGGCAAGAGGCAATAAACAAAAGGCAAAGAACCTGGTATAGGTTCTTTGCCTTTTGTATTTCAATAAATAATATCACCAAATAATTTACATAATCAATATTTTTAAATCTTTTTTAAAATAAAATACTCAAATAAGTTTCATTTCATAAATATTCACTAATTTGCACCATATTTAAAATTGGATACATTTTTGTAAGCAGATTCATGAAGTATATTTATTTTTATCATCAAACATATCTATTGACTTATGAAAATTCTTATTTTTTTAGTGATGTGGCTATTAGTCGAAATAGCTTTTAAGGTGTCAAAACAAAATTTCAGCCAACGGCACAATCCCAAAAGTCGTGTTTTGGACGATTGGGAATTCCTTAAAAGCTAAAAATCTATGATTTTAGTATTCTCTCAATAATTTTGTTGCCCCCCTCAGTATGCGTTTCTATTTTATTGAGTGGGGTTAAAACGTAAAGGCTTGCAGACAGTATTTGTCTCGCAAGCCTTTTTTATTTTTTTTTAACTTATTAATAATCAATGTTTTATGGTTTTTGTTGTTATTTTTTTGAACTTTTAGTGAACTTTAATTTGAAATTGTGTGTCTATACACTTAACTTTGCGACACATAAATTTTAACAATTAAAAATCAGTTTATTTAACTTAAAAAATCCATAAAAATGGCAACGACTAAATGGTCAATTGACCCCACTCACACAGACATCCAATTCAAAGTAAAACACTTGATGATTACGACTGTCACAGGCAGTTTTGGCGAATTTTCAGGCGATGCCACCACAGAAGGTGACGATTTTGAAGGCGCAAGCGTCAATTTCACAGCTCAAATAGCGTCAATCACGACAAACAATGAGCAACGTGATGCACATTTGAAAAGTGCAGACTTTTTTGATGTAGAAAAGAATCCAACCCTTACTTTTGTCGGAAAAGAACTGAAAGGCGGCAAATTGACAGGCGACATCACTATGCACGGCATTACTAAAACCATCACATTAGATGCTGAATTTTTAGGCATCGCAAAAGACCCGTGGGGCAATATCAAAGCAGGTTTTGAACTGGAAGGTAAAATTAAACGTTCTGATTTTGGTTTGACTTGGAACGCACCCACAGAAGCAGGCGGCGTTTTGGTTTCAGATGATGTGCGTTTATTGGCAAACGTACAACTTGTAAAAGCAGCTTAAAAAATGATGAATGATGAATATGCAGACAATTGAAAATCAACATTTTTTACATATTCATCATTTATCATTCTCTAAGAATCTAAAAATCCAAATAATAAAAATGGCAAACATCGTTCTTCACAAATCGGAAACAAGAGGACACGCCAATCACGGTTGGCTCAATGCACGTCACTCTTTTAGTTTTGCAAATTACCACAATCCAGAACGGATGCACTTCGGCGTTGTGCGCGTTTTGAATGACGACATCATCGCCCCTGCAATGGGTTTTGGGACGCACCCGCATGACAATATGGAAATCATTACAATTCCTTTGCGTGGCTCGCTGCGCCACAAGGATTCGATGGGTAATGAAGCCGTTATTCAACAAAATGAGGTGCAAATCATGTCGGCAGGTACAGGAATTCAACACTCGGAATTTAATGCCAGCCGTGAAAAAGACATCAATTTGCTACAAATTTGGCTATTTCCTAAGCAACGGAATGTCACGCCACGTTACGACCAACGTTCTTTTTTACCCGAAGACCGTGTGAATCAGTTGCAAACTGTTGTGGCACCTTTGGGTTCAGATGAAGAAAAAGGGGAGGCAATTGGTGTTCATCAAGACGCTTGGTTTTCGCTCGGAACGCTTAAAGAAGGCATCGAAAAGACCTATTCTGTCAAAAAAACAGGTAATGGTGTTTATGCCTTTGTCATCGAAGGCTCGGTTACGGTCAATGGGCACCCCCTCAGTAAACGCGACGCTTTGGGCATTTCCGACATCGAAACACTGACGATTAAGGCAGAAACCGATGCTGAAATTTTGTTGATGGACGTTCCGATGTCTATGGACAACTGATTTTCGACAAAACGGTTATCTTTGCGCCTTTCTAAATTTACGAAAATATAACCAACTTGCAGAGATTAATCGGTCACTATACAGGCAGCGAGCGCGGAACGCTTGTTATTGCCCTCGCCGCCATCCACGGCAACGAACCCGCAGGCATTCAAGCCTTGCAAACGCTTTTTTCAAGGCTTGAATATGCGCAGAATAGCTCTGCGGGTTTATTATTTAAAGGGCGGATTGTCGGTTTGGTCGGCAATATTCAGGCTTATGAACGCCGTTTACGTTTTGTTAAAAAAGACCTCAATCGGGTTATGACCCTTGAAAACTTAAAGAAATCACGCCTAACCCCTCAGTATCGCCTCATTTATGAAGACTTAGAGCTTGTCGAACTCATCCAAACAATAAAAAACGAGATTGCAGCATACAAACCCTCTCGCCTTGTCATCCTTGACCTCCATACAACGTCAGCAGATGGCGGTGTTTTCAGCATCGTCAGCGACGATATGGCAAGTCTGAATTTGGCGCAACAGCTTCACGTTCCCGTAGTTTTGGGCATGGTTGGCTGCACAGGTGGCACGACATTGCATTATTTTACAAGCCAAAACATGGGAATTCCAACCGTTTCAGTCGTTTTTGAAGCAGGGCAACATGAAGATGCGCAATCCGTAAAGCGGACAATTGCTTGGCTTTACAATATATTACGTGCCACTAAAGCCATTGAACCGCATGATGTGGAAAGCCGTTATGATATGATTTTAAAAGATTATTCGCGGTATCTACCAAAGGTTGTTGAGTTGTTTCATGTCCACACCCTTCAACCGAACGACCATTTTCAGATGCGTCCAGGCTATAAAAATTTTCAAGCGGTGAAAGCAGGAGAAATCCTTGCAGAGGACGAACATGGTGCAATCAGAGCCAAAGACGACGGGCTTTTATTGATGCCGTTGTATCAACGCAAAGGGACAGAAGGGTTTTTCTTGGTAAAAAACAAGACGTAACGGTTTTATACATCTTGATACTGTCATGTTCTAAAATAAAAACACCCCCTCAGTATTTTGCGGCTGAAAGGGTGTTTTTTATCATTATCCATGACATTTTTTATACTTTTTGCCACTTCCACAAGGGCAAGGGTCGTTTCGCCCCACTTTTGGTTCTTCTCGTTTGACGGGTAATTGTGGTGTCCTATCATAATCGTCGTCGTCATCGAAGTCATCAAAATCATCATCTGCTCCCGAAAAATTGGATAAGGCTTTTGTTATTTTTTCCATTCTCAAATCCCGCATAAACTGCTCAAAAGGGTCATTTCCTTTGTGTTTCAGTTCTTCTAAATCGTACTCCTTGCCATTGCTCTCTGGTCGTCTTTCTTCATGTTTTTTATTATACAATTCAAAAATATCGTTTGGCAATGGTTTGTTATCATAAGGGTCGAATGGTTTTTCTAATTCCGCTAACACATCTGGCAATTTTCCATTATCAAAATTGGAAATCCACCCATGTGCATACAGTTGTTTAATTTCTTCTTTCAACTCAATACCTCTGCAATTTATTATTTCGTTAACTAAAATCGCTAAAAATACCGAATCAATGATATTATCATTCTCTGGATTGTCCAAATGGTATTGAATAACCACTCTGAACCACTCAATCGCTTCTGAACGTCGCTCAGGCTGTTTTAGGGCAACTTGCGCAACGACATCAACGGCGACTAATCGAAACCACTCATCTAAGTTTTCTTCAAGCACAAAAGTTTTGAGCAAATCCAATTGTTTTTCACCCAAAAAATAAAGTGGCTCATTGAAATACTCTTCGATAAAATCAGAAAACCAAAATTCTCTAAAATCCGTGCTTTGACGGAAGATGTCTAAAAGACAAGGCAAACTTTCGTCCGCCCTTAGTTCCGTCAATAAATAAAGTGCGTGAATCGTAAAAGAATGCGCCTCGTCCGCCCAATTGTCTTGTTTATAAAAATAATCGAATCTAAGAACGCTGTCACACAAGACGTGTTCGAGGTCTTTTATCAGCGTTTGTCTCGGTAACGCAAGGATAGATTCAATAACTTCGGGCGGGATATTATCAAGACTATAAGTATATAACTGATTGATTTCTTGATGATTAAATATCGGATTACCTTCTGAATCCGACAAAAACTGCCCACTAATCGGCTTAGAAATACTTTCAACTTCTTTATGGTTGGGTGCTTGCATATTAGAAAACAAACTCCCTTGATTGAGTGTAATCTGTGTGCCTAACTTCTTGACATCTTCATGATTTTTATCATAATCAAATAAGATACGTAGCAATGCTTCTGCTTCCTCACTATTACCTCTTTCTATCTCAATTTTTATGGCGAGTTTATAATAACCCATAAAAACAGATTCATGGATAAACTCATCTTTTGCCAAATTTCTAACATCAAAAGGCTCTTTCAGCACATCGGCAGCACGATTATATTGTTTTTCAGAAAAATAATGCGCTGTGAGATTGGACAAAGCAAAGAAATAATCAGGATGAAGTCGCAATGTTTCATTCAAGTAATCATAAGCTTTTCCCTCTTGTTTCGTCTTCAAATAAGCCAGATATAGATAGTTTTTCAATGACAAAACATCCGGATAGGTCTGCACCAAACTCCCCAATTCATTGAGGATTTTAGGCGTAACTGTTTTATGAGACGTGGCTTTGAATAATCGTTCAATCGTTGGCAACAGATGGTCATGATCGTGTTGCTTGATAGGCTCTTTTGTTATTTTTAAGCCGTATTTTTCGTAGAATTTTTTGTTAAATGTCATAGTCATAGATGATTAAGCACCCCTCAGTATTCCAATAAAAAATGAAAGGTGACTACTTAAATATTAATTTTTAAAAAAGCTCAATTTCCCAAGTTCGCTCAAATCGTTCTCCTTTTGATAGTTTATTAATGCCTTCTTTTTCGGTTAAATCCTGCGTCGTATTAACCGAATCAGCAATGCCACACCACGGCTCTAAGCAGACAAACGGCGCATCTTTTGCTGCCCAAATACCGAAATAAGGAAAACCATCAAAAGTCATAGCCAAACCATGGGGTGTTTTTTCGGAACGAATAGCCATTGAGTTTGATGTCAAATGCTTTAAAACAACGGCATCTTCATAGAAAAGCGACGGATGTAAAGGAATTTCATTCGCATCTTCTAAAAATGGATTAGTGGACAGTTCTAAAAGTCCGTCATTACTGAGGGGATATCTGCCGCTTGTTTCGACCGTATTTAACTCAATAAAATAATCTGTATAATCCGTATTTTCGACCAAAGGCAAACGGAAGGCAGGATGTCCGCCTACGGAAAAATACATATCCCCCGAAGTTATGTTTTTAACATCATAACGCACACTTAAAGTATTGTCTTTCAAGGTATAATGCAAACGAAATTCAAACGAAAAGGGATAAACCTTCAGGCTTTCGGCATCAGATTCTAACAAAAAAGTAGCTGTATCAACCGTTTGTTTTTCAACAATAAAAGTCCTATCACGTGCAAAACCATGTCGAGGCAATGTGTAGTTTTTACCTTTATAACTATAAGAATTGTCTTTCAAAGTGCCAACAATGGGAAACAAAATAGGCGACTTTTTACCCCAAAACGCTGCGTCGCCTTGCCAAAGGTATTCTAATTGAGTTTGTTTGTTTAAAATGCTGTCCAACTCTGCGCCTTTGGGTTGAATGGCAACACGTAGGTTTTCGTTTTCAATAATGATAGACATAAGGTTGTTTAATTTTTGATTTTGGTTGAATGTTGACACCCCTCAGTAATTTTGACGTTTTTATTCCATTTTTTCAGAATCGTAGTGCATAAATTGAATTTTACCAAAGTTTTTTGCTGTTTTCACTGATTTTGTATCGTTTTTAGGCTCAATAGTATCTACCATCGTTTCGTCAATACGGTGCAAGACCCATGTTTTTTGAGTCCCATCGTACTGAAAAGTGATATACCGTGTCCATCTTTCACGGCTACCCCCTTCTTCTTCGATTGTAAAAAAGCCATTTTTAATCGCAATACCCGCCAAAGGGTCGCCCATCATACCACCACAACCTTTGCAAGCCACAACTTTGTCGTTTCGTGCTGCCAAAATATAAGCGCCTTTTGCATCTTGCAACAACAATAAAAGCGGGCGTGCTGCCATATCATCGTCTTCTTTTGTTTCTAAAATCAAGACAATGTCCTCGATATTGTCCATATTCAAATCTCCTTTTTGAAATTTTAAAACTTCATGATTGGGTAGAATAAAAGCCTTTGTAGACTCTGGCAATTGCGTAGAATCGCTTGATTTTGAATCCGTTACAACAGTTGTTACTGCCGTTGTATCTGCCTTTTCTTGGTTTGGCAGCTTGTTGGTTTTGTTACTATCGCAGCCAATAGCGACCGTTAAAAGCACGAGGCTGATGTAGATTATTTTTTTCATTTTCGGTATTCTTTCCCGTTTTTATCAATGATACCTTGATGCTCATCGTCTCCAACACTAGCACGACCTTCTTGAAAATCGCCTACATAAAGATACTTTGGTGGCACAATGATTTTACCCCAAAAATCTATAAAACCTATTTTACCATCAAGTTTAACGTAGGCGATTCCGTCACTAAATGAGCTAACGTAATCATATTGAGGTGGTACGACTTCGACACCATTAGTATCCAAAAATCCACAACCTCGTTTTTTATCAAAAAAGCCTAACCGAGACTCAATACAATTATCTAAATCATCATATTTGAAATCGGTGATTCTTTTACCCTTATTATTAAACACAGCCCACTTCCCATTTCGTCCCACGCCCACCAAACCACCAAGAAAATGATGTAAAGCACTGTCATAAATAACGGGTATTATCTCTATGCCATTTGTATCAATAAAGCCACATTTTCCACCACGGAAAATCTTTAATAAACCTTCCTTAAAATACCCCAGACCTTCAACAACGATATTTGGGTTGATTTCTACGCCTTTTCTTGAAACAATTACCCAATCTAAGCCTTTTTTAACAATGGCATGATTATTTTCAAACAATGGACGTGATTGATAAGGTGAATCCAAAATTTGTTTACCCGTTGAATCTATAACAAAAAAATCAGATTCTTCTGCAAAGCGAACATTATCTCCGTTAGACCTTTCAACAAATCCTTTATCTATTCTCATCCAAATATCGCCATTATCTTCTCTCCTAATATAATTATAAATAGGTTTTATGACAATTCTTTCATTAGAGTCCATAATGCCCCATTTACCATTCTCTTTAAAAGGTATCAAAAACGGATTCTGTGCTGAAAGGCTTATTGTCAATACTGACAAACAGATGCATAACAAATATCTCATTTTTCAATATTTTATATTTATAGAGAACAAAACTAAAACACCCCCTCAGTATTTTCACTACAGAAAGGGTGTTTTTTATTCAAAAACAACAACAAATCAATTCAATCGCACATCAACCCCAAACTCAACTACATCATTCAAAGCCATTTTTGTCTTGAAAATTTGCCCATTCAGAGTGACGGATTTGAAAATATAGTCACTAAAAAATTAGTTTCAAGACTTAAATCAAATATCGGCTCTGGATTGCCATTGAGTTTTAATTGTTCTTTTGCCATCCGAATACCCACATTGAAGCGATTCACATAACCCATATTTTTTAAGACTTCTGCTAAAATAGGGTTTCTATAATCATTCACATTTGGAAAATTACGCACATTCGCTTCGCCGTAAAGACTTCCAGGGTTTTGAATTTCAATTCTATCGCTGAATTCATAAAACCTTAAAGGGGCATTGGATTCGTAATTTCTGTGCATGATAGCGTTCATCATTAATTCTCGAATGGCTCTATATGAGTAATTAAAAACAGGTTTTTCTTGAAAACCATTGCCAAAAACAGGTTTTTGGGTAATGATATTGTGTTGAATAAACTCGTCTATATTTCTCAATATGGTCACAAGATTGCCTTTAAAGGCTTTTTCTCTCACTATATCATCTGTCATAGATGTGCCATTAAACTTGACGTATTGAATATATGCCCCATGAAAATATGCCATTGGGTCTGTACCAAAACTTAACATGCCTGCATTTGTTGGACAGTCATATCTCAAATCGAACATCCGTAAAGAAGCTAATTTTTGTTTAATATCTCTGTTGTTTTCGCGTAAGGTTTCTTCATCAATTGCGCTGGGTAAGTATTCTTCTAAGAAACTAACAAGGCTCAAATCTGCTATTTTTGTCCCCAAACAAGGTAATCCATCAAAGGTTTTAGCAAAAGAAGCCCGTTTTTCAATCAATCTTTTTTCCTCTGTTTCGTTGGCAACCGCTTTACTGGGACCTGTCCGTATCCACACTTTTCCTTTATACCGAACAGGCGGTAACACGGAAGGCTGTACTTCAACCACAGCAATATCACCTGTATCAAAACTATATTTTGTAACAGTCATAGCGGGCTGAGGCAATACATTTCCATTTGTCCGAATAAAAGCTAAATCAAGCAAAAGTTTATCCGTTACGGTCAAACCTGATAATTCGCCATTGTCTTTTACACCGATTAAAAGATACCCCGCTTGATTGTGGTTGGGATAGTCATTGGAAAATGCACAAATAGCTTCACTAAATTTATCGGTATTATTTGTTGAAATCGTTCTCTCTATTCTATCCGATTCTAAATCCGTTAAAAGGTCTTTTATTTCCATTACCTCTTTTATTTTTTGTAAAAATACAACTTTCCGTAAAACTAAAACACCCCCTCAGTATTTTCACACTGAAAGGGTGTTTTTTATAAATTTCAACCTCATTTTTCTTCCAAAACCAATTTTGTGAGTTGTTCAAGCCATTGTCGAAATCGTGGACATTTATTGATAATCGTCTGAATACCAATTTCCAACGCCATTAAATTGCCATCATTTATTTTATGATAAGACGGAATGATAGATAAAATACGTTTAGAGGGTGCGGTTTGTGGTCTTTCATTAATATCCTCTGGACTTTCATATTGAGCAATTATGACATCAATAGCATTTGCAATTTTTTCACCAAAATAATTCCGAAAACCGATATTCGATGAAAACAGTAAAGCCTCAAATTCATGTTGCTGAATATAAGGAACAAATCTGTCTCCAAAACCCATATCATTTTTCATATTCGTTTCTAAACAAGTTATCTTACTTGACACATTTGCCTTATCCATACAATCACTATAATTGGGCATGGTGGTTGGTATTCTGAAATAATCAACGAAAGTTGTTACAAGCGTATTGGGTTCATTAAGCAGACGCAAAACATCTCTTTTAAGATGTAAATAGCTGACAAAACCACCTTTAAAGCCTTTGCTTGTCTGAATTTTCATAGCTGTAACATCGTAAAACCCTAAACCATGAAAATAAGGTTTTAGAATTTCATTGACAAATTCTTGTTCTGTTTTGCCTTCGACTATTATTATTAGTCTCATGGATTGCCTCCTATAACGTTTTTCTCCCACAAATCCCCAACATTGTACTCATCTAACCAAACTTCTAATTTTTCAGAATCAAGTCGTGTAAAGGTTGATTGATTATCCTTTCTTTCCACAACAAGAATATCAGAGGGTTCAAATTCAGAGATAAGATTAATAGATTGAGTAGAAATAATGAGTTGAGAATTAAGAGAAGTCGCTTTAATTAATCCGCACAAATGTTGAATTGCAGACGGATGAAGTCCTAATTCGGGTTCATCTATGATAATTGTACTTGGTGGATTCGGTTGCAACAGTAAAGTCAAAAGACAAATCATACGAAGCGTTCCATCTGAAAGATTATGGGCATCAAAAAGTTGCTCTGAACCTTTTTCTAACCAACGCAATTCAATAAATTGCCCATTTAATTCATCTGGTTTTAAGAAAAAACGGTCAAAAAAGGGTGCTATGAATTTTAAAACACCTTCAATTTTTCTAAATATTTTTGAGTGTTTTTCTTGTAAAACATACAAAAATGCCGCTAAATTACCACCATCTTCATGTAAATAAGCATTATCATTGACGGCACATGGCTGTTTAACTTTTGCATTAAAACTGGTATCGTGAAAGTGAAAGATTTTGAGCCTATTTAATTGCCCTCTAAGATACGGTGCTTCATATCCCTCATAGTTTTTCAACTCGCTTTCATCATTACCGGAAGCTATCAACCAACTTTTGATATAACTATAATTACTATATTCGCCTTCAAAAATTAAATCATTTTTGGTGGTAGGAATCATTTTGAATTCATATTCATTTCTGTAACTATTATCAAAAGTTATCTTACCATATAGAAAATCTGACTTTTTTCTACCAAAATACAAAAAATTATCTGCCTTACCATGTTGATTGACATAGACTTTTTGGGTTCTATCATAAATTCGATTAACGAATTTAAAAAAGTTGATAAAGTTACTTTTACCAGAACCATTTGCCCCAATTAGAATATTCAAAGGTGTCAATTTTACATCACCCGAATCCCTAATGGATTTAAAATTTTGTATTTTTATAGAATGAATGCCCATCTTTTTTCATTGAATTTTAAAAAGTTCTGGTCAAAACTATGAAAAAAAATCATACCCCTGAGTCTCAAAATACTGAGGGGTATGATTTTATGTGAAATTACTAAAAATTTAATTCAACCGCACATCAACCCCCAACTCAACAACATCATTCAAAGCCATTTTTTCTGAAAAATCTAAGGAAACCATCTCCAATTCAGTTGCCAATACTTCATTTTTGATATAATCGGCATAACCTTCGACGGCAGCGATAATCGCATCGTGGCGTTCCAATTTGACAGAAATTTTGTCTGTGATATTGAAATTGCGGTCTTTCCGGATGTTTTGGATTTTGTTCACCAAATCCCGCGCCGTACCTTCTGCTTCCAATTCAGGTGTCAAAGTAATGTCAAGTGCCACTGTCACATCGCCGTCAGAAGCGACTTCCCAACCCGGAATGTCTTCCGAAGTGATGAGGAAATCATCAATCGTTAGGTTGTAAGTTTCGTCGCCGATACTGAGGGGGTAGGTTTTATCCTTTTCGATTTTAGCAATATCGGCTTGCATCAAGGCTTCGATTGCCAATTGCCCTGCACGCATATTTTTACCCAAAACTTTACCCAATGTCTTAAGATTCGGACGAATACGCTTGTTGACAACGCCTGATGTATCGGTGATGTATTCCAATGTTTTGACGTTTGTTTCTGCCAAAATCAAATCTTTCACCGCTTCTACTTGATGAATAAAATGAGCATCGAGAATCGGCAACATCGCTTTTTGCAAGGGCTGACGAACCCTTATTTTCGCTTTTTTGCGTAAGCTCAAAATCAAACTGGAAATGCGTTGAGCATAGTCCATTTGTTGCTCTAAGTCTTTGTCTATCAATTTGTTATCGGTAACGGTCAAATCTGTCAAATGTACTGATGGGTGTCTCAAAGGCGTATTGTTTTCAATCGCTTTTGAGCGAATACCATCTGTTAGGTTTTGATACAACCAATCCGTAAAAAACGGTGCGATAGGCGAAGACAATTGAGCCACAATCATCAAACATTCGTACATCGTTTCATAAGCCGCTTTTTTGTCCCCCCCAGCCCCCAGAGGGGGAGTCCTGCTCGTATCACCCCCTTCGGGGGCAGGGGGGGAAGCTTTCCAAAAACGACGGCGTGACAAACGGACATACCAGTTTGAAAAGTCATTGTCCACAAATTTTTCAATCGCCCGAGCCGCTTGTGTAGGTTCATAAGTGGCATAATATTCACTCACTTCAGCGACCAAACTGTGAAGTTTTGACAAAACCCATCTATCCAATTCCGTACGGCTTGCCACAGGCGTTTGGTTCATTTCGTCCTGCACAAAACCGTCCACATTGGCGTACATCGCAAAGAAATTATACGTATTATATAGCGTCCCAAAAAACTTATTGCGAACTTCGGTGATACCCTCAATATCAAATTTCAAATTGTCCCACGGTTGTGCATTTGAAATCATGTACCAACGTGTTGCGTCAGCCCCATGTTTGGCAATCGTTTCAAACGGTTCAACAGCATTGCCCTTGCTTTTGGACATTTTTTGACCATTTTTGTCTTGAACCAAACCATTTGACACCACGTTTTTGAACGCCACAGAATCATAAGCCATCACCGCAATCGCATGAAGTGTGTAGAACCAACCACGTGTTTGGTCAACACCTTCGGCAATAAAATCGGCTGGATAAGAGACATTAAACGGTGCTTTGAAGGGCATATCGTCGCCATTTTTCAACTTTTCGTAATCCAAACCCCATTGTGCATAAGGCATTGAACCCGAATCGAACCACACATCAATCAAATCCAATTCCCGTTTCATCGGGCGACCATCTTCTGAAACTAAGATGATATCGTCAATATACGGACGGTGCATGTCTTTCGGAACAGTCTGATTTAAGCCCAAAACAGCATTGGCTTTGTCTATTTCTGCTTGTAATTCAATGATAGAACCGATACATTTTTCGCCCCCTGCCCCCGAAGGGGGTTCTGCCGCGCTCGTAGCTCCCCCTTCGGGGGCGGGGGGGGTACGCCAAATTGGTAAACCGATGCCCCAATAACGACTGCGGCTCAAATTCCAATCTTGCAAATTCTCCAACCACTTGCCAAAACGACCTTCGCCAGTTGCCGCAGGTTTCCAATTGATTGTTTGATTGAGTTCAAACATACGGTCTTTCGCTCTCGATGCGGCGATAAACCACGAATCCAAAGGATAGTACAAAACGGGCTTGTCGGTGCGCCAACAATGTGGATAAGAGTGGACATATTTCTCAACTTTGAAGGCATAACCTTCCAATTTGAGTTTTACAGCGATGTCCACATTGACATCCACATAATCAGGGTCGTCTTTATAATTTTTGACATAACGATTTGAAAATTCGCCTACGTTATTCGTGAATTTACCTTGTTTATCCACCAAAGTCAATGCGCCGATACCATTTTGACGACCGACTTTCATATCTTCTGCACCAAATGAGGGCGCAGTGTGGACAACGCCCGTACCGTCTTCGGTCGTTACAAAATCGCCTGTGATGACGCGAAACGCATCTGTTGCACCGTTCAACGGTTCGATGTCGTTGCCATAAGCCAATAATTGTTCGTAGCGAATACCGTCTAATTTGCTGCCAGCGACCCCCTCAGTAATTGAGAGAATTTCAGGCTGATTTTTGCCGCCCAGCCATTTTGACATCAAGGCTTCCGCTAAAATGACACTGACTTCTGCCTTTGTATAAGGATTTAAAGTCTTGATTTTCACGTATTTAATATTCGGACCAACGGCCAAAGCGGTGTTTGAAGGCAATGTCCAAGGCGTTGTCGTCCAAGCGATAATACGAACGTCTTCTGTGTCGTCATCGAATAAAAACGCCGAGTCATCATTGCGAATCACCTTAAACATCGCAACAGCCGTTGTATCGGTCACATCTTTATATGTGCCAGGCATATTCAATTCATGCGAACTCAAACCCGTGCCTGCCGCAGGTGAATACGGCTGAATCGTATAACCTTTGTACAAATAACCTTTGTCATACAGTCGTTTGAGCAAATACCAAACGGTTTCGATGTACTCATTTTCATAAGTGACATAAGGATTATCTAAATCCACCCAATAACCCATTTTGACGGTGATATCATCCCACAAATCCTTGTAACGCATGACCGTTTCGCGGCATTGATGGTTATAATCGTCCACCGAAATCTTTTTGCCGATGTCTTCTTTTGTGATACCGAGTTCTTTTTCAACCGCCAATTCAATCGGCAAACCATGTGTATCCCAACCGCCTTTGCGTTCTACCCGCTTACCATTGAGGGTTTGAAAACGGCAGAAAATATCCTTAATCGTCCGCGCCATAACGTGGTGAATGCCTGGCAAACCATTCGCCGACGGTGGTCCTTCGTAAAAAACAAAGGTGTTGTTTGGGTCGCGCTGCTCAACGGATTTGTCGAAGACCCCCTCAGTATCCCAAAAGTTTAGAATCTGTTTGTCTATTTCGGGCAGGTTTAGCCCTTTGTATTCTTTGTACATAATTTATTGATTTTCTTATCGTAATTTCTTGTTTTTTATTCATTTCTATATATAATAGATACAATATAAATTCGTCGCTTAAAAATTGAGACGAATTTTCTTTCATCCAAATCAACATCATCTAATATCTTATTTGTGCCTGTAATCCTTGTAGTCTGATAAAACGATGATTCCCATTCAAAAATCTGATAAATTTCTTTAGGAAGAAACCTTTCTTCAAACTCATTGAAAGATTTAGCTTCAAAAATATTTACTGATTTATCAATGATTTTATCAGACCAAAGTTCCTTAAAATCAGGGCTAGAATAAATGAGTATATTTTTGTTCATGAATATTTGCTCTTTAATTTCAATATTAACATAAAAGCCCCCCGCGATTAAATCCTGCTCGTCAATAGTTCTTTCAGGTTGTAAAATAACTCTCTTCCTTATAGCTTCTATATTTCCAAAACGACGTTTACCAAACTTAACCTGCTTCGATGATATATTATCAGTTTTGTCTCTTGCTCTTAAATTAGCCCGATAAAAAGTGACAGAACCATCATCATCATTAATAGCGTGAACAATAATATTTTTGCCATATCTCTCAATTTCTGACAATTCTCTTTTATCGCTTCCAAGAATAATGATAGTGGAATTCCATAAATTTGATAAATCACTACCTATAATTTCAATTGTTCTGGAATACTCAGTAAATGAACTAATCAAAAATATTTGCGGAAAATATCTAACCAACCAATTCCGATAATCCGAACCCTGCAAGGCTGTAAAATAGTTATAACTACTTTTATCAAAAGGTTTATCGTTGCATGAATTCTTAATATCTTCTAAATGTTTGCGAATATTTTTGTAAAAACTATTATCATATTCATTTATCGAAACACTAATAATTACAGAGCCTTCAATATTTGTACCGCCCAATGCCCATTTTGTGAAATTATGACTGCCAATCCATATTTCAGTGCCTTCTTCTCCTTTATCCATGAAGATAACTTTAGAGTGTAACAAACCTTCATTAGTCTCAATCCTCTTTGAATGAACATAAAACTTAGGTGTTGAACCAATCTTATTTTGAATTCCTAATAGTGCATTAAAATTAGTCGGCATACTTACATCTACACAATAAAATGAATCTTTATGTTTCAATGCATTTACTAAAGTATCTCCAAAATAATCATCACCAATTGCCCAAAATGCTACAGCCCCCCTTAGTATTTTTGTTTGTTCAAGGGATTCTTTAAGTCGTTTTTTTACATCACACTTTGAAAAGTCATTAGGGATAAATTCAATTGTCATTTATCGGTTGAGTTAAAATAGTGAATAAATTATTTTTTATCATTCGTTAAAAGTGTCGCTGTTGGCGACACTTTTAACGAATGAAGCTCTTGCCATAATTGAAAACAATGAAACTGCGCGATTGATTTGTCTCTGCCCCCTCAGTATCCCAGAAGTTTAGAATCTGTTTGTCTATTTCGGGTAGGTTTAGCCCTTTGTATTCTTTGTACATAACTAATTGATTTTCAGTCTATTATTTTTTGTATTTTAAATTATACCAATCAATTACTGGCTTGCTATCGAATGTTGTGAATCGGATTCCTGTTAACTTTCTTAAATGCCAATACATTATGGTTAAATCTATTAGATTTTGTTCTTTTTTACATTCACGTACTATATTTTTTATAATTTCTTCGTTAGAAGCATTTTGTACAAGGTTAAACCTTGATGTAATTTTTATACGAGAAGTATCTAAACTATCCTCTCCATCTGAATCAGTAAAAAAAGAAATTGGTTTATAAAAAAAACTATTCTTACTATTTCCAATATTTTTTATATAAGTATTTTCATAATCTTTACCTTTTTGAATAATCAAATCTTTTGTGAATAATTTAATCATATTATTCTCCGCATAATTTGATAGACTATCAAGGAAATCTAAATGATATCTGCTTCCTCTACCAACTTGTTCAAAAGCAATTTGAATTTGTGATAAATAGTTAAAAACATCTCGTGTTTTATCTGTTTCTTCTTTCACTACTTCTTTCAATTTATCATTCACTTCTTTCCTCGCTGTTGCATCAATCAAAGTTTGAAGATTATTATTTTTAAATGCCTCTTCAACTTTATTTTTAACCTCTAATTTTGCAGCATCGGCAGTTTGTAATGCCAAAAGTTTTACTTGCATTTCACTTAAAGTCTTTGTGTAATCTAAAGATAATTTTGAGCTTTCTTTAGTATCAGCCAAAGTTTTATCAGCATCTTTTCCTATTTTCTCAATATCAGGTTTTAATTTTGCTACATCTTCCTGAATATCTTTTTTAATGTCTTGAATACTACTTTTGATAAAGAAAGCTGCAATGACTACTATTATAGAAGCCAGTCCAAGCACATACTTGAATAAACTAATAAGGCTATCATAATGCATTTTTTCTTCCGAAGGGGGTTGATTTGCCATGTTTTAATTTTATAAAAGTGAATAAATAACTCAACTTACGCAAAGTTTTCATAGTCATATTGAAATTACCTAACTTGGCGCTATGAAAACGATGATAGATTTATACAGCGATTATCTACTTA
>JAYVFS010000221.1:0-9576 GCA_043772905.1 Saprospiraceae bacterium
CAGCTCGTCTTCTAACTGATACACCGAGATAATTTGTTGATTCAATGCTTTTTCAAAGACCCTATAACAACTATCATCACTCATATAGTCTAATAAGGACTCTAATCTGTCATCTGTACAGTCTAAGCGAACCAAATTTGGGCTGCCCAAACTATACCGTAAAACATGCTGTAGGCTCATAAACCAGTCCTCGACATGACTCAATCGGTGGTCGCTCTCTGACAATATATACGTCAGAAAAACACAACTCAAGTCGCCTATACTTGAGCCCTGCCAATTCCCATGTACCGGAAAATGCTCTGTTATTAAGCGAGATAGCTCTAAAATCTTTAATTCACTACAGATTAAGGGTACATCATCTATTCGTTCTACTTGCATACGCAAGGTTACGATATTTCTTTTTTTCCGTTTGTAAAATCAACGAAACGTGAGAAAAAAGTATTGAAAAAAGATAGTTTTCAAGAAAATACTGAGGGGAGCCTCATTCATTCACAGCCACCCTAAAAGCATCTTTTACAGGCACGTCTATATCATTATTTTGTTTTTTGAAAAACGACAACTCTAATAACGAGGGTTTTCGATAAGGCTTTCCTGTCCGTTCTTTTAGTTTTGTTAGAAACACATTTGTTTTAGTCGAATCGGCAATGACTGGGCAGGTATCGCAAAAATTGGGTTGTCTGTGTATGTCGTTACCCATGATGATTTTCCATTCTTTTTGTGTCACCTCATTTTTGCTGATTAAAAAATCTTTAACCGCAATATTGAACGGTTTTTTACTGCCACCCATAACATTTAGGGTATAAACGCCGCCTTTTACAGGCATCATATTGTCTTCAAAAGGGTCAAGCGGGTCATTTTTTTGTACATTTACTGAGGGGGGTAACAATACGCCTTTTGTATTATCAATCAACGTAATTTTGCTTTTGTTCCAAAGTGGTTGAATAACATAAACATTGAGCAACCAAAAACCAATGAATAAACCAATAATAATTGCCCCAACACCGACATTGATTTTATTGATTTGCCAGTTTTCGCTGTCATTTTCAACGGTTTTTGTAGCAATTTTTTCCGTTTCTTCTACTTTCGGTTTAGGTTCTTTTTTTACAATTGGCTTTGGTTCAGGTTTGAGGACAGTCGGTTTCACTGTCTTTGTTTCAACTTTTGGTTTTGGATTCAAAAAAGCATGGGCTTCTTCCGTGTATTGACCGTTAGGGAATTTATCCAGATACGCCAACATGCCTGTTCGTGTGCGCGGTGTTTTTGCCCACGTTTCCCTGTCTTCTGCCGCTTCCAAACGTTCTCTTGCTTCATTTCTGTAAGGCGAATCAGCGTTTTTTTGCCAAAATTGGAAATAGGCATCGGCTGTATTCGTGCGTTTTGTCCGTTCCCACAAGGCGGAGTGTGCCTTTTCTGCCGCTTCTTTTTCCAATTGTATGATGTGATTTTCGGCTTCTTTTCGGTTTATACTGAGGGGGTAGATTTGGATAAATTTTTGAAAATCTACGACCGTATTTTTACTCAAAACGGTTGCCCAATCCGCTTTTTCATCGTTTTTCAAGTGAAAATAGAACTGCCCGCCTTCGTGTCCTCTTACTTTCAGGGGTTCACCACGAGGCGTTTGGTCGGCATTGGCGGAAACGATTTCCATCATTTTGGCACATAATTCAGCTACGCCTAATGCCTTGTCATTTTTATCCAATAAGTCCAACAATTTGGAAGCAAAAGGACTGTTTGTGCCTGGTTTTCCATCGTCCACAATTTCATTGCGTCCTGCGGTCAAGCCCCAACGAGATGCGTCTCTTTCAAGGCGTTCTGAAATGTCTCGATTGGCATCTCGCCCTGAAAACAACGTTCCAGAAAAACAGGAATCCGCAATGAGAAAAGTATGATGACTTGGAATGGCATTCAACACGTCTCGAATCGTGGAATTGGGCAAATAAGTGTCAAAGGCACTTCGTTCTGCATCAACAGGAATCCAGTAACCCTGTTGAAAAACCCTATCGAACTCGCCATGTCCAGAGAAATAAATGATGAGATTGTCGCCTTGGTTGACCTTTTCCGCCAATTGCCGAAAGGCTCTTTGAATATTGCGGCTATTGGCTTGGGCATCGAAAAGAGTGGTTATGTTTTCTGCGTCAAACTGGTATTTTGAAGTCAATAACTGGATAAAATCCTGCACATCTTTGACAGCATTTTTCAATTTTGGACAAAACACATAGTCGTTTATGCCCACCGCAAAGAGATAGTTTTTGCCCTTGTTCTGTATCGTTTCATTATACTGAGGGGGGCGACCGATTGCACCTTTTTCAGCCATAAGAGTAGAAGAGTTTATTTTAAAATTAAAATACAAATATAAAAAAAATGACTGATTGTAGAGACGTAAAATATTGAATTTCTACTTCAACGCCTTTGCCACCGCTTCATTGCCACTCAATGCGCCGCTTGGTTTAGGATGTTCTTTTGTGAAAACGGTCAAATCCTCTGTCGTTAAAATCGTATTAACCGACTCATCTACTTTGCCATCTTTCAAGACTTTATTGATGTCAAGTCCTAAATGTTTTGCCAAAAAAGTATAAGCCGCTTGCCTTTTATTCACGCCATAGTCATGCTTTTCCGTTGGGAAATGTGCGTTTTCGACCTCATTTTGAGCATTATAGAAACCATAAATGCGCTGAATATGCGGAAATTCCAATTCAGGCGTGTGTTTTGTCCAATCATCACCATCTGAAATCAGCAGCATGGGTTTAGGTGCAAAGCAAGCTGCAATTTCAACATTTGTCGTCTGATGTGTCGGACGTTTATGAATCGGCATACCACTTTCGCATGTACAGCCACCAAAAAAATAACCCGAAACCATCACCACAGGTACTGAAACAGCGATGCGTTTGTCAACAGCTGCCAATAAAAACGTCTGTGTGCCACCGCCCGATTCACCTGTAACACCGATGCGTTTTTTGTCAACATTGGGCAAGTGACTCACAAAACTGACCGCCACTAAACTATTGATTAACTGCAATTTAAGTGCCTTTTCGATTTTATGGTCGCAATATTTTGAATCACCTACGCCCACCATATCGTAAGCAAAAACAACTGCACCCATGCGGGCTAAAGTCGCACAGCGTTGTTGCGTGTATTCCTTGTAACGCGGGTCGGGGCCATGTCCATGCGGACATAAAATGGCGGCTGTTTTGCCTGTTATACTGAGGGGTCTATAAAGATTTCCAGTTACATAAATACCATTCAAACTTTCAAATGATACATTCTCAACAGAATAGCCATTCATCAGCCGTTTGCTATGAATCGTTATATTTTTCGGCTTTTTATGGCTAATTTTCTTGATTTCAGCACCTTCTAAGATACCTTTGCGAATCAAAGTGGCTCGTTTTTCCCAACTGTTTTTGTCGGTATAGAGCTTCGCTAAGTCTTGATGAACGGTGACAGCTTGCGCTTCGGTGTAGAAAGCCCGGTGCATCAATTTAGGCTTTTCTGGATTGAATTGACTAAAAGAGGTTGTGTAAATGCTCATAAAAATGAGGATGGCAAGGACTGATTTCATTGTTATTATTGTTTAAAATACCTTTTTCAAAAATTCATCAATATACTTCACCGTCGGCTCAAACCACGGATTAAACAAACAAAACGAATGAGGCGCATTAGAAAAAGTATGTACTTCTGAATACGTTTTGTAAGTCTCTAATTTTGTCAAATAATCACTACGTCCAGCGTGCATTCTGTCCACGCCGCTGTTCAAAAATAAGATCGGTGGCGTTTGTGCATCCACATGATTGAGGGCAGAAGCGGTTTGCCAAAGGCCAGGGTTTTCCGTTTTTGAATACCCAAACCAATACGTGGCGGCAGAAGTTGAACGGCTGTCGTCACCTTCACCTGATTCGGGATGAATGAATGCGAGAATGCCGTCTATATCAACGATGGCATTGACTTTTGTTGAATGTCCAACATTGCCAGAAGTACCTTCAAATTCTGGATTATCACCTGTCGTACCCAATAGCGTAGAGAGTTGACCACCTGCCGAAAAGCCAATGGTTGCGATGCGATTGGTGTCAATTTTGTACTTTTTGGCATTGGCGCGCATCCAACGCAAAGCGGCTTTTAGGTCATAAACGGCTGCTGGATAAAGGGCTTCTGTCGAAAGCCGATATTCAGGCGTAAAGCAGACATAACCCAAAGCTGCCAAGTGTTGCGCCAAAGGAATATGTTGCTGCCGATTGCCTGTACGCCAACCGCCACCGTGAATAATAAGGATAGCAGGACGTGCTTTTCGCAGCTTTTTCTTAGGATAAAACGCATCGAGCAACAATTTTCGCTCTCCAATGGTATTATAAACAATGTCTTTTTCTGCTTTTACTGAGGGGGGTGTTTTGTCCGAAATCCACGAAATCGCAACATCAGGATGCGACTTTTTGATGTCTTTAAAAGCCTTAAAAGTGGTATAGCCCGTATCTCTTTTACCTGTTAAACCTTTTGTGGATTGAGCAAAAAGTGCATGTGTGAATAGAAGGACAGAAGCGATGTGTAGGTACTTGTTCATTTTTCTTTTGTTAAAACACGGATTCCAAAGAATTCCTTTGGAAGGGGGAAATTACACTTTATTCTAAAGTCCGTTGTCTAAAAAACAATGTTTTTAACGAAAAAGAGCGAGTTACATGTAAAAATAAGCGTACTTTAAAGCAAATTTTAAGAAAATCAGCGAAAACCAGTCGCATCTGTTCAATCAGTGGTCAAATCATAAAATCCAATCATAAAATCTAAATCGAATCATCATGGCTTTATACACACTCAAAATCAACGGCAAAGACTACAAAACCGATGTTGCCGAAGATACACCGCTTCTGTGGGTCTTGCGCGACCACATCGGATTGACGGGGACAAAATACGGTTGCGGCATTGCTTCTTGCGGTGCCTGTACGGTGCATATTGATGGACAAGCAATGCGCTCATGCGTGATGCCTGTGTCTGCGATTGCAACGTCAAAAATTACAACCATCGAAGGTTTGTCAGTGAAAGGCGACCATCCGCTGCAAAAGGCATGGGATGAAAAGGATGTATCTCAATGTGGCTATTGCCAAGCAGGACAAATCATGTCGGCAGCAGCGTTGCTCAAAACCAATCCGAAGCCTTCCGATGCGGACATTGACAATGCTTTGGCGGGTAATCTCTGTCGTTGTGGCACGTATCATCGCATCAAAGATGCTGTGAAATTAGCAGCTAAAAAGGCGTAACGCCGACGTTTTGTGTATTCGCCAACTGCAAGTTGGTGCTACGTAGCGCTACGTCATTCACCATTTTCCATTCACCATTCACCATTAATAAAATGCAACATAACAGACGAGATTTCATAAAATATGCAGCAACCACAGGCGGTGGTTTGTTGTTGGGTTTCAATATATTAACGCCTAAACGCTTTAGTTCGGCAGTCATTACGGCTGATGCAGAAGGGGCGTTGTCATTCAATGCCTATTTGTCTATCAATGTGGACGGTACGGCAACCATTTTTTCACCAAATCCTGAATCGGGTCAAGGCATTAAAACCTCTTTCCCGATGACCGTTGCCGAGGAATTGGATATGGATTGGAAATTGGTCAAAGTGGAACAAGCACCATTAGACAGTAAGCGGTTTGAAAGACAAGTCGCAGGCGGTAGTGGTTCAACGCCGCACTCATGGAAACGCCTACGTGAAGCAGGTGCAACCGCACGTCAAATGCTCATGGAAGCGGCGGCGAAACGCTGGCAAGTACCCGTCAGTAGTTTGACAACGGATATGGGTAAAGTCTGGCACAAAGCCACCAATCGCAAATTGACTTATGGCGAATTAGCATTAGACGCGGCACAACTCACACCGCCTAAAAACATCACATTAAAAGACAGAAAAGATTTCAAAATCATCGGCACGTTTGTCAGTGGTGTTGACAATCATGCCATTACGACAGGCAAAGCGATTTATGGCTTGGATTTTAAACGTGAAGGGATGCTGATTGCGATGATTCAACGTCCACCGGCTTTTGGTTTGAAACTCAAATCTTTTGATGGTTCGGCAGCGAAAGCGATGGCGGGCATTGTAGATGTGGTGTCGTTCAGTAACAAAGTTGCCGTTGTCGGCAAAACGACTTGGGAAGTGAAAAAAGCTCGAGAAACCCTCAAAATCGAATGGGAAAAAGACGAAACGCTTGAAAGTTCAGTTGACCACAATCGTATTTTCAAAGAATTGATGAACAGCGATAAAGCTGAAGTGCGCCGAAAGAACGGTGATACTGAGGGGGTCTTCAAAACGGCGGCAAAGGTGATTGAAGCAGAATTTCAATGCCCGTTTTTGCCGCATAACTCTATGGAACCCATGAATTTCTTTGCCGATGTGCGCGGTGACAAAGCAGAATTGATTGGACCAACGCAAAATCCTGGCTCTAATCGTGACCAAGTGGCAAAACTACTGAACATACCGAAAGAAAATGTTTCGGTGGAGATGACGCGCATGGGTGGCGGCTTTGGTCGTCGTTTGAACAGTGATTTCGCTTTGGAAGCTGCCGAGTTGTCGAGTCTCATCAAAAAGCCTGTCAAAGTGATGTGGACACGCGAAGACGATATGGCGGGCGGCATTTATCGCCCTGCGTGTCGCTACCGTTTCCGCATGGCGTTGGACAAAAACAATGCGATTATTGGCTACGAACAGCGGGGTGTGGGCATCAATGCGGGTGACGCGACGCGCGGTGGCAACAACTTTCCGTCAGGTGCAATACCAAATGTGTTGATTGATTCTGTCAATCATAAATCGCCGATTACGACAGGCCCGTGGCGTGCGCCGATTACCAATTTCTTAGCGTATGCCGAGCAAGCCTTTTTAGATGAAGTGGCTGAAAAGATGGGAAAAGACCCTATCCAAATGCGGCTTGACCTCTTGGATAATGCCAAAAGCAGCCCAGTCGGAGACATCAAGTACGATATTGACCGATTCAAGAAAGTCATTCAGACCGTTGCAGAAAAAGCGAATTGGGGCAAAAAAGGGAAAGACATTTATCAAGGTTTCAGCGTCTATTTCTCACACAATTCGTATGTCGCTCAAATTGCAGAGGTTGTATTAGACAAAAAGCAACCCGTTTTGAAAAAGGTCTATTGTGCTGTTGATTGTGGCATTTTGGTTAATAAAAGCGGTGCGCTCAATCAATCCGTTGGCAGCATCGTGGATGGTCTCGGTCATGCCATGTATGGCAATTTAACGTTCAAAGACGGTGTCGCAGAGCAAAACAACTTCAATACGTATCGCATGATTCGCATCAATGAAGTACCCGAAGTTGAAGTGCATTTTGTGGACAATGGCATTGACCCAACAGGTCTCGGTGAGCCTGTATTGCCGCCGCTTGGTGGTGCGGTTGCCAATGCGTTTTATAAAGCGACGGGGAAACGGATTCGGCAACAACCGTTTATTAATGAGGAGAATACGTTGTTGGAGAAGTTTTTATGATTATGCAGTAGATGTCATAAAAAAATGAATCATCCCGAATTTCGTTGTTGCGAGATTCGGGATTTTTTTATCCTTAATTCTGATAAATCCGTTAGGATTCACAGGTTTGTAGAAAAATAGAAGCCAATCTTTCCTTGAATCCATTAAGATTCACACATTTGTAGAAAAAACAGAGACCAATCTTCCTTGAATCCGTTAGGATTCACACATTTGTAACATTAAATGACGTGCGAATCCTAACGGATTCGTAAAACTATCCGTTATTTCTTTTTACAAACGTTAACTTCACGTTAACGTTTGCTCCAACAAAAAAGTGTCTATCAGCCGCAACCGATAGACACTTTAGAAGACATACGCCATAGTGATATTTATTTAGAAAAAGTTATACAAATAGTCCTGTTTATTTAAATGTGGTTTAAGAGTTATGGGCGTATCGAGAAAAAACCGAAGGCGCAAAGCTTTGTTCACGACCGAAAAGGCTCACGAAATCCACACAGTCACAGGCGCAGAGTAATCGCTCATAATTCTGCCGTTGCTGATGCCCGCGATGCGAAAAGAATGGGCAGCATTTGACGAGAAACCCGATAAAATAACGGAAGGTGCTTCCGATACGCCCACATTATTCCAGTGTCCGTCGGTATCCAAGTCTTGAATCAAGTACGTGATAGCATCGTCCTGCTCGTCCCAACCCAAAGCGACAAAACCGTGTTTCTTTTCGTCCGTTGCTTTCAAGCCCGTCGGTACGTCCAAGAACGTCACCACCTTTTTCGCAGAGACACCTTTGTTGGTTTCGGCAAGTTCAAAACCAGTACCTTTAGCCCAGTTTTCGCCCTCTTCTTGACTCACATTGGCTGCATTGGCATCATCTTCAATCTTTCTGCCGATAGCATTGAGGGCATTGATAATGTCATTTTGAATCTTGTTTTTAGCGGTTGTTCTATCCGTACCACCGAGTTTACAATTAACAATAGCCGTTCCGAAAGGTGCCAACAGTTCGCCGAGAGCCGTCACAAGCGGTTGATAATGGACGTAAAGGGCATTACCGTTCATTCTTTCATAATGTAATTCTGCCCGACTTTTCAGCGACTCATTGATGAGCCTTCTAAACAAATAACGAATTCTGACCATTCTGCAATCATTTTTAAGTGAATAATTAATTTTTAAGCATAAAAAGAGGTTGACCCGATTCTTACACGCACGTTTATACTTATTCCCTTTAATAATGTTTCGTCAAATCACCATTTGTTTAAATATATTTTTTTTATTTACGCTATTAGGCAAAATTTATAAGCCCTAAAGCGTGAGAATTGAAGTAGAATGTATGGAATACAATAAATGCTAAGAGATTTTATAGGACTGATGTGTGTAAGACGTGCCTGTATATGTGTAAGATGAACTTGCACGCATGTAAGACGTGTCTGCACGCATGTAAGATGAACTTGCACGCATGTAAGACGTGCCTGCACGCATGTAAGATGAACCTGCACGCGTGTAAGAGGAACTTGCACGTATGTAAGAGGAATCTGCACGCGTGTAAGACGTGCCTGTATATGTGTAAGTTGAACCTGCACGCTTGCAAGAAGGACTTGCACGTATGTAAGAGGAACTTGACGATGATACTGTTGAAAATGACTGCGCTTTATGCCGCTTTTACTTTTGAATCAGGATGTGCAGGATTTTAAAGATGTTAAGGATTTAGGCGAAAGGCACATCTAAATCCTTAGCATCTTTAAAATCCTGCGCATCCTGATTCAAATGATAAGACCATACTGAGGGGGTCAATCCAAACCCTTTAAATTTGTTTGGACAATCCCTAAAAACTTTTGAAACTCTACATATTGCGGTGCATCGCGCACCAATGCTTGCCAAAGTGCTTCTGCTTGCTTGAAATAAGCCCGTGCTTTTGTTTTATCTTTTAAATTATCGCTACTAAACTCACCCAATTTGGCATAAGAAACCGCCAAACCGTTTTTAAAGGACACATTATTCGGGTAGGCGGCATTCAGTTCTTTTTCTAAACGATTATACTCTTCGTAAAAGCCCAATGCCTTCTCCAAATTGCCCAACGACGTGTGCGTTGAGCCAAGTGTTGAGTAAGAAAT
>JAYVFS010000222.1:0-30962 GCA_043772905.1 Saprospiraceae bacterium
TTCGCTTTGAAATCTAAACTTTATCATGTCGCGCTTAAAGCAGCTTTCAAAGAACTTCGTTTTTTAAACTCAAAAATTCAAGTTGCGTAACTTGAGTTAATAAGTATGAAAGTTTATTTTTATCAGCAATAGAAAGAAAAAAAAACGCTAATAAGCATAGTATTGGAAATTATGAAGATATTATTAAAAAGCATATTGATGGTAAATCAAAGAATCAATATGCATTTTATGATTCACCTTACTTTAATTATTCTTGTGGCTATGAAACTAGGTCTTTGCAATATGGTGGTAATCCCAATCATCATATAAAATATGAAAATATAATTGCTTATACGGAAAAAGAATTGATAGAAAAGCTCAATAATTCACCATTTTGTCAAGAAGAAATATACTGTGGAAGAATAGATGGGTATTATTACCACGATGATTGTTGTAGAGTTTATTGTAATTCACACCTAAATTTGACTCCAAAGATATTACGTGAATGTAAACACTTATTAAATTGGTTTCAAGTATCAAGGAATACAAACCTTAAAATCACAGAAGAATTAGTTCTTGAATTTTTTGATGAATGGAATTTTGGAGTATTAGGACGTAGATTAGATATTGAATGGAACTTGCGATTAATTGAGTTAGGAATTAATAAATGGGATATTTGGAGTTTTGAAATCAACCCACGTATTTGGGAAGTTCTTTGTTCCTATATTGATATCAATTGGCTCAAACATGTACCTGTAATTATTGAAGATTTACGATATTCTTATTTTCAAGATAAAGTCGATAAGACAGAATCTTATGGGTTTATAAAAAAAAATAATAATTGAGCGAATGCTTCTTTCTTATTAAAAAAATTAAAAAAGCGACCAAATAACCCCTCAGTAAAAGCACGAAAAACAAAAAAATATCCTAACAATATATCTATTCACACTAAATTCAAAAATACAAAACAATAAAAAATGCAAGTAATAAAAAGAACTGGAAAACGCGAAGATGTCAGCTTTGACAAAATCACGGCGCGCATCAAAAAATTGTGTTATTCACTCAATCCGTTGGTGGATTACATTGAAATTTCAAAACGGGTGATTCAAGGATTGTTCGACGGCGTAACAACGACTGAATTGGATAACTTGGCAGCAGAAACAGCGGCCTCGCTTGCGGCACAACATCCTGATTATGCGGTGTTGGCAGCACGGATTGCAGTGTCGAATCTGCATAAAAACACGGACAAGTCTTTCTCGAAAACGATGAAAGACCTGTACAATTATATTGACCCTAAAACGGGTGATAAAGCAGGACTGATTGGTGACGAAACGCATAAAATCATCCAAAAAAATAAAGACAGACTCGACGCAGCCATCATTTATGACCGCGATTATGAGTTCGATTATTTCGGTTTTAAGACTTTGGAACGCTCTTATTTGCTGCGCATGGATAGAAAAATCGTTGAGCGTCCGCAACAATTATTCCTTCGCGTATCGGTCGGTATTCATGGTGAAGACATTGATGCGGCGATTGAAACGTATAATTTGATGTCAGAGAAATGGTTTATTCATGCCACGCCGACTTTGTTCAATGCAGGTACACCGAAGCCGCAATTGTCTTCGTGTTTCTTATTGTCGGTGACAGATGACTCTATTTCAGGCATTTTTGAGACCTTGTCACGTTGTGCAAAGATTTCGCAATCGGCAGGTGGTATTGGTTTGTCAATCCATAACGTCCGTGCGACGGGCAGTTATATTAAAGGAACGGGTGGACAGTCGAATGGCATTATTCCGATGCTAAAAGTTTTCAATGATACAGCTCGTTACGTTGACCAAGGCGGTGGCAAAAGAAAAGGTGCTTTCGCTATGTATCTTGAACCTTGGCACGCCGATATTTTTGAGTTTTTGGATTTGAAGAAAAACCATGGCAAAGAAGAAATGCGTGCGCGCGATTTGTTTTATGCCCTTTGGGTGCCCGATTTGTTCATGGAACGTGTGAGAGACGACAAACAATGGTCGCTGTTTTGTCCAAACGAAGCGCAAAAACTGTTTGATACTTACGGAGGTGAGTTCGAAGCCTTGTATCATCAATACGAGCGCGAAGGAAAAGCTCGTAAGACGGTGTCCGCTCGTGAATTGTGGAATAA
This sequence comes from Saprospiraceae bacterium, assembly GCA_043772905.1. Taxonomy (GTDB): domain Bacteria; phylum Bacteroidota; class Bacteroidia; order Chitinophagales; family Saprospiraceae; genus JAAFJT01. Next base: position 2,129 of record JAYVFS010000222.1, read on the forward strand.
AATCTTAGAATCGCAAATTGAAACAGGCACACCTTATATATTATACAAAGACGCGGCGAATAAAAAGTCCAATCAAAAGAATTTAGGCACGATTCGCTCATCGAATTTGTGTACAGAAATCATGGAATATACCTCAAAAGATGAGGTAGCGGTGTGTAATTTGGCTTCTTTGTCGTTGCCGAAATATGTAGATGTACAACGTCAGGAATTTAATTTCGACAAATTGTATGACATTACACGTGTGGTGACAAGGAATTTGAATAAAATTATTGATATCAATTATTATCCAATTCCAGAAGCACGGTACTCGAATTTTAAGCATCGTCCGATTGGTTTGGGTGTTCAAGGTCTCGCAGATGCCTTCATTATGATGCGGATGCCATTCGACGGTCACGAAGCGAAGCAGTTGAACAAAGATATTTTTGAAACCATTTACTTTGCAGCTATGACCGAGTCGGTGGCATTAGCAGAAAAGTTGGGTCATTATGAATCTTTCCCAGGCAGCCCCCTCAGTAAAGGCGAGTTTCAATTCGATATGTGGGGCGTTAAGCCTTCAAAACGTTGGGATTGGGCAAGTTTGAGGGAGAAAGTTCAAAAAGTTGGCGCACGCAACTCTTTGTTACTCGCTCCGATGCCAACGGCTTCCACTTCACAGATATTGGGTAATAATGAATGTTTTGAACCATACACGACGAATATCTACACACGCCGCACATTGTCGGGCGAACACATTGTGGTCAATAAACATTTGCTCAATGACCTTGTACGTTTGGGCTTATGGAACGACGAAACGCGTCAAATCATCATCGCTGCCAATGGTTCTATCCAAAACATCGAAGGTTTGCCTGATGTGTTGAAAGCCTTGTACAAAACATCGTGGGAACTATCCATGAAAGCGATAATTGATATGTCTGCCGACCGTGGTGCGTTTATTTGTCAATCGCAATCCTTGAATTTGTTTATGGAATCTGCGACATTCTCGAAAATGACTTCGATGCACTTCTATGCATGGCAAAAAGGTTTGAAAACGGGTATGTACTATTTACGGACAAGACCTGCTGCCGACCCAATCAAATTTACGTTGTCTGCCAAACATCAGCGCGTCAGGGTAGGGGAACATGCGGACGTTTTGCCCCCCCCCCTAAACTTGATGTCCAGCCCAACTTTGGTAGAAGAAATACCAAATCAAGTGGTCATTGACTTTTCTGCTGTGAAAACCATTACGGCAAAGGATATTCAAGAAGCCGAAAATTTCCCGAATGCGTGTAGTTTGGATGATCCAGATTGCATGGCGTGTTCTGCTTGATTAAATTTGTTCACTTTTACTCTGTGTTTTAGCGGCGGGTTCAGTTTTGGACTCGCCGTTTCATTTATTAGTTGCTAATTGAGTTTTACATCTTATTAATTCATTAAAAACAAATTATCTATTGAACTTAACATTATCAAAAACAATGAGCGTATTAGCTCTATTGCCTTTAATACTTTTCATTTTGTCTGGTTGTAATGAAAAAAAAGAAGACTGTTCTTCTAAACTAATTGAATGGGATGAAAAAACATTAACTGTAAAGACAAAAGATTCAAAATCATTTAATGCTTCCTTGTCCTTGTCGGGAGAAGTATCAAAAGTACTGAAAAAGCTTGGAAAAGGTTCAATCAATGCAGAAATTGAGACTAAATTAGACAAACTAATTGAAGAATCATCATCATCAACTATAAAGTATGATAGGGAATATGTTCAGAACTATAATACTTGTCAACGCGAAATTTGTATTTTAATAGATTTAATTGAAAGACCCTCAATATCTTCCGAAAGTAAGATGAAATTTGAAAATCAATTAGTTGATGCTGTTTCAAAATTTCATGAACGGGTCATGGATAAGAAAGATAAGGTTCAAGAGAAACCTATTATAGGAACTGGTAGTAGTCCTGTTAAGAAAGAAGCTGCTATGAAAAACACAAATATATCTCTTTTGGAACAAACCGAATTTGAAATTAGTATTCAATTACCTTACAATGTAGGCGAGTTTTCAAGTATTACCGTTGATGGTACAGCAGCAAATATTTCGACTTCTTCTACACCGCTTAATCCAAGAATCATTGTTAAAAGTAATTCTCAAAGAAATCAGAAAATTATTATCATTGGAAAAAACAATGATACTTGTATTCTTGATAGGGTTTTTGACATTAGACAAAAAGACAAGTTTCCAATCAGATTTATTCCAATTTGTAAATAATTAAAATTTTTATAAAATGAAGATAATAACATCATTTTTATTAGTTCTAACATTAATGAATGTACAAGCTCAAAAAGCGATTAATGTGGCATGTACGGACTTTACTTTTAATGATAAAAAAAGTATAGATGGAAGGAATACTACAGATATTTTTGAAAGTGCCTTAATTCAATCAACTCCATTGATTAAATTATTAGAAAGGAAAAAGTTAGATTATATTATCTCTAAAATAGATGAAGAAAAAAAATTAGCTTATGACTTTGGTGAAGAAACAAAGAAAAGCCTTATTTTAGCTGGAATTGATTATGTGGTTACAGGCAATATATTTATGCCTTTTGGATACGATACTGCTACAGTATATATACAGTTTACAAAAATATCAGGAAAAGATGTTACGACAAAGTTTATTATTCCTATTTCTGTTAACAGGGATGAATTATACAATCCTTCAAAATTGAAAAATGAAATTATTGAAAACCTTAAAAAAGTACCATTTGTTGAAAAACTGGGTTTAATCGAAAAAGATCAAATTGAAGAAATTAATAAGCAATTAGATGAAAAAGATAAGAGAATTGAGGAGTTAGAAGCTCAAGACAGAAAAAGAAAGTCAGAAAAAGAAAAAATGAACAAATTAAAGTCAACATCCCCAGAATTAGATATTGATTTTATAATTATAAATGATTCTTTCGCTGTTAAGATTACTTCTTTAAATGATGTTCCAATAAATTTTCATTATTCAGCAGTGAAAGCTGATGATAATGAGCCTTTAGCAGATTACGTTTTAAACGTAAAATATTCAGATACTTGGTATCCTCAAATTGGAAATTATAGGCATGTATTTATAAGCATTTTGTGTGGTATATCAGAATATAATTTTTCACTAAAAGAGCCATCTAAATTAAAAGTAGTTTTTGAATATAGATCTCTATATTTTGCAGAAATGGGTTATGATAAAAGGCTTTCAGGAAGTTTTACTAAGTACTATATATTTAATCCAGTAACACACGAAATGAGTAAGACTGACAACTAATTTTGTTTAATATTAGATTTGTCAAAGCCTTATTTGTTTACGATTTCTTGATGTATGTCTTGCTCAGAAAAAGATTCATCGTTTCCAGATTTCATTTCTGTTGCTCTTTTTGAAATTTCAATTTTAAGCCAATTTGGTGTTTGTCCTTCGCCTTCTGCCTCTTTTTCTTTAAGAGATTGAAGGAGAAATTGAACAAAATCAAACATTTCTGCTCTTTTAAGTTTCAAAACTTCGGATTTTAATACGTCTAATGTCATTTTTCTTGAATTTTATTATGGGTGCAAGTTAATGTGTTTATACCATTTCTCCAATACCCCCCCTCAGTATAAAACGCCCAAAAAGTCTTGCAAACCCACCGTTTTGCAAGACTTTTTGATTTAAGAAAAGGCATTTCCCTTTTTCTTAGAAAAAAAATTTCCATATTAGGAAACTTTGATTAACTTTGTATTAAACTTTATGAACAAAACTATATAAATATGAGAAAGTTTAGAACAATTTTCATGAAAGAGGTGGCAAATTTCTTTTTGGAAATAGAGCCAAAAGCACAAGAGAAAATTCTTTTCAATATTGATAAAGCTGAACAATATAATGACCCTAAGCTTTTTAAGAAACTGACTAACGAAATTTGGGAATTTCGAACAGAATATGGTAATCTGCAATATCGTTTGCTGGCTTTTTGGGATAAAAGAGATAAAAAGGATACGCTTGTCATTTGTTCACATGGAATAATTAAGAAAACGGATAAAGTGCCTTCTAAAGAAATAGAAAAAGCTGAAAAACTAAGAATTAATTTTTTTAATAAAAATAGAATTTAATATGGAAGAAAATATGATGGAAACATATACTCTTGATGAGATGAAAGACCGATTTATCGGCAAAATTGGAACACCAAAAAGAGACCAATTCGAGTATAAACTCCAAATGGAACTCATTGGCGATATGATAAAAACAGCTCGTAAAGAAAGAAATCTAACACAAGAAGAGTTGGGCAAATTGGTGGGCGTTCAAAAAGCGCAAATATCAAAATTGGAAAACAGCGCGAATAATGTAACGATTGATACGGTTGTTAAGGTCTTTAAAGCGATGCAAGCAGAGGTGAGTTTTATCGTTAAATTAGACAATACGACTTTGAAATTGGCTTGATTGTAAAAAGTACCCCCTCAGTATAAAACCTAAAAAAGTCTTGCAAATCCACTGTTTTGCAAGACTTTTTTGATTCAAGAAAAGATGTTTTCTTAATGAGCGACAGAAAGGCGATTGGCTTCAATCGTTTTAGCAAAGTCATGAATGTCTTTTGTCACACCCGAAGCCCAAAGACCATAAGAATTAGCCGAAAAATGAGCTTTTAATGCATTGGCAGTTGGTGGTTTTTGTGGCATTATAAAAACTGCTTTTGTTTTTTTATCCACAAAATAAAACCTTTCACTATCGGATTTATTGACAAAACCCAAACGTAATAAGGCATCAGTTACCTCTTGGTAGGTAATATCCATTTCTTTGTATATTCTAATCTTTTGCATTTTTAAGGTTTGATTTTAGTGCAAATTTAAACTTTTTCGTTGAAAACAAAAATATTGCAAGGATTAATTTTTTGTATCTGCAAACAACCATTACCTTTGAATATGGAAAATAAAATAAAAACATACACCCTCGATGAAGTCAAAAACCGTTTCATCGGTGAAGTCGGTACACCTAAAAGAGACCAATTTGAGTATAAACTTCAAATGGAACTCATAGGTGACATGATAAAAACGGCACGTAAAGAAAGAAATTTAACACAAGAAGAATTGGGCAAATTGGTAGGCGTTCAAAAAGCGCAAATTTCAAAATTAGAAAACAGTGCAAATAATGTGACGATTGAGACCATCGTAAAAGTATTCAAAGCCATGCAAGCCGAAGTGAGTTTTGTTGTTAAATTTGAAAATAAAACGATGCAATTAGCTTAGACCCCCTCAGTATAAACACCAAAAAGTCTTGCAAACCCACCGTTTTGCAAGACTTTTTTAATTAAGAAAAGATATTTTATTGAGCCACAGAAAGGCGATTGGCTTCAATCATTTTAGCAAAGTCGTCAATGTCTTTAGTCACACCCGAAGCCCAAAGTCCATAAGAATTAGCCGAAAAATGCGCTTTTAGAACTTTGGCAGTCGGTGGTTTTTGCGGCATAATAAAAACGGCTTTTGTTTTTTAAGCTTCTAATAAATTGAACAGCTTTGGTATCAGCAACAAAACTATGTATTCAAAATGGCACGTGCGGCTTGTCTCATAATCTCTTTATCGGGCATATCAATGCCTTGTGCTTGATTATCTATGATAAAATCTTCAAAATTTTCAAGGATAGAGGTAGAAAACCCAATATATTCTGATTCTTCGTTTTCAATTCGAGCCATGAGTTTATAAATGACTTTACTAATTTCTATGGTTATTCTCTCTGCATTTGGCACTGTGTGTTTGTACTCTTCCCAAATATCTTTTCGCAATTGAAGAACAATATTTTCTCTCGCTTTTCTTAGTTCATCTCGTTTTAAGCCATAAACATTGATTGATTCTTTCCCTTTCAGTGTTAAGCCTTCAACTAATCCGTTGGACAAAAATTCAAGGTGTTCTTTTGGATTATCAATAGCAGGATGTAACAATAATGGCTTTTCGGCTTTAAGGCTGTCTGATAAAATATGACATTGTGTACGGTCAAATTCACCTGTAATACTGAGGGGATGTCCGGTGATTCTGTTGGCATTATTTTCAAGTGGAAATAGTTTTGCTTTAAAATCTCTGTTACAAATTTGACAGGATAGCAATAGATTTGTCCATTCATAGCCTAACCAATAATAGTGGATTTTATTGCGATAATGTTCTACATCTTTATGTGCCCCTGCATGTGTATTGGTTTCACAAAAAGCACATTTGCATTTAAAAATGATTTTTAGTTTATCTTTTACCACTTTTAAACCATAAACATCTCTATCAAACTCATGTTTCCCCTTTTGGCTCAATGCCAGTTCAATTTTTGAATCACCATTAGGATTGTTTAATTTAGTTCTATTTCGTTTTTTAGAAGCTTCTGTCCATAACTCTTTGGGTTCATCATCGATATCGAAATAGGGCTTTATTTTTCGCATGTCTTCAAATTTATTGCACTAAACCCGCTTCACGTAGGTTTTTAAGCCGTTTTTTTATGGTTTCAATTTCAATGACTTCGTTAAAATCACTGGTTGGAATGATTGTTTCCGGTTTTGCCCCCCGTGCAAAAAGTGTTTGAAAATTGAATATTGGAGAAGTCAATAAGGCTTCTGGATTGAGCTGGCGAATATCAAAATCATCGTCTTTTCGGTCAACAGTGATGCCTTTTTCTAAATTTCTCTCAACAGTGAGTATAATTGGTTGATTGTCTTGGGGCAAGCCTAAAATAGGAATTGGACTGTGTATAGTTGCGATAAATTGAACTTTTGGAAAAACATCAGATAACAATTTGGGCAATTCATATTGATATTTTGGATGAAGATGTGCATCTAATTCATCAATTAAAACAATACCCGATACTTCATGAATTGTCTCCTTATTATCTGATAAACGTATGACCATATCACCGATCATCGTCAAAATACTGCGATAACCTGCTGCCAATTCGTTTAACGAAACCGCTTCATAAGGCATATTTTGTTCGTCTTTTTCGTAATATCGAACTTTAGGACTGCCATTGGTCGTATCAATCTTTATATCTTTTAGATTAGAAATTATTTTTAAAAATATACTCCTCAATTGCTCAAATCGGGGTTTATTATAAGCATAAGTCGTAATTAATTCTTGTTCTATATTGATAAGCTGTCCATCATCATGAAATAAGGAATATGTTTTTTGTTGACTTCTATCCGAAGCCGTTTGGTCGCTTGCTGTCAATTGAAAACGAGAAACACCATAAGTAGCTATGGGTATTTTTATATTTTGCTTTTCAATTGCATTACTTTTAAATGGTTTGTTATTAATAAAACCATTTAAAAATATTTGCGCGTTTGGGGGCATTGGTTGTACAAAACTTTCGTCACCTACAAATCCTTTAGCAATGGCGCGAAGTACAGATGTTTTTCCAAAACCGTTTTCACCCGTTAGAAATACCCAACGAGCGTTTAGTGACAAATACTCGATTGTTAACTCCTTGATTCCTTGAAAATTGGCAACATAAAGGCGTGATAAATTATTCGATAAATGCGTTTCTGTATATTGACTCAATCTGAATTCTTCTAATAAAACTTGCGTATTTTGCCAAATTTCTGTAGTTAAAGTTTGACTTCTATACTTCTCTACACGTTCTATATCTTTTGCAAAATCTTCATCGGTAATAAAATCAACGACATCTGGTAATGGATTTTTACTTATGTACGCGTCTATTTTAGGCTTTTCATTTTTTATGAAATAATCTAGTGTAGCTAAAATATTTTGTTGCTTTTCGATATCCTTAAACCACTGCCCTTCAAATCCAGCTAAATTTGGTTTAAAACCCAATTCAGCTACCATCTTCATAAGGTAACTCTTACTTAAATCTGTATCTACTTTCGCCCCCAATGTACAAACCTCCTTTTGATTCTTAGTAATTGGCAAAGCGCATTCAATCATAGAACCTTCATTCATTGGATTATCGAAAGCCCAGAAAGATACATGAATATAAGCATTACTTGTAAACCAATATCCTTTTTTAAAACCGTCATTATCTTTACGACGCACTCTAAATTTGAATGACGCATCTTTTTCATGCAACCCTGTTAAATACTGATAGAGTGCATCATGTAAGGCTAATATTTCTTTTTCTGACATTTTATGAAGATTTTAAAGACAAAAATAACAATTTTATTGAAAATACAAGCAAGCAATTATTATCTTTGAGTATGAACGATATGATAAAAACGGCACGTAAAGAAAGAAATCTAACACAAGAAGAATTGGGCAAATTGGTAGGCGTTCAAAAAGCACAAATATCAAAATTGGAAAACAGTGCGAATAATGTAACGATTGATACGGTTGTAAAGGTCTTCAAAGCCATGAAAGCAGAAGTGAGTTTTATCGTTAAATTAGACAATACGACTTTGAAATTGGCTTGATTGTAAAAAGTACCCCCTCCGTACAAAACCTAAAAAGTCTTGCAAACCCACCGTTTTGCAAGACTTTTTTAGGCTTTGCGGACTTCATCAAAGTCAATCGGGAAAGCGTTAGGATTGGTAAGGACAATATTAATCGTTTTCAAGTATGCAACAAAAAACTTAGCTCCTCTACCTTTTCTTTCATTTTCATACCAATCAACGGCATCTATGAGTTCCTTTTTAGCTAAGGCGTGTAGTCGGTATGTCGAAGCCATGTTTGTTTATAATTTCTTGATAAATATCTTCTCCTGAAAATGATTCAGCGTCTCCAGATTTCATTTCAGCAGCCCTTTTAGAAATTTCAATTTTAAGCCAGTCAGGTGTTTGTCCTTCTCCTTCAGTTTCTTTAAGAGATTGAAGAACAAATTGTACAAAATCATACATTTCTGCTCTTTTAAGTTTCAAAACTTCGGATTTTAATAGCTCTAATGTCATTTTTCTTGAATTTTATTATGGTGCAAGATATTATATTTAAGCCGTTTCTCCAATACCCCCTCAGTATAAAACCCAAAAAGTCTTGCAAACCCACTGTTTTGCAAGACTTTTTTGATTTAAGAAAAGGCATTATCTCATTGCGCGACAGAAAGGCGATTGGCTTCAATCATTTTAGCTAAGTCCTGAATGTCTTTAGTCTCAATTATATTTCTGGTTTAGCACCTGTCTCTTGCGAATTGCAAAAGCTTCTTGCCAATCGCAAAAGCTTCTTGCTTTTAGCAAAATGATTATCTGTAACTGATTTCTGACAGTTTTACCTTTCTAATTTAAAATCTTTATCCGTTGCGGGTCTCGTATTGGCATTGGCAACTTTCCAACCTGTTCGGTACATCCAATCTGCCATTTTCTTGAGTTTTGCAAAATCAATGTTTTGGGCATTGTCTTGCGGCGTATGATAGTCTGGATGTAACAAAGTCGTGTACATCAAAGCGGGAATACCCAAACGGGCATAAGGCAGATGGTCGCTTCTGAAATACCAACCTTCTACGTGTTTGACATCATCCCAAGTCGTATCCAATTTGAATTTTGGTCCTTCTTTGTTGGCATTCAAAGCCATATTGACCAAATCAGCTGAATTTCGATGAGGCGGTAACATGCCTAAGATGGTCGCACTATCGGGGTGGTTACGACCAATCATGTCGCCATTTAAGACCGTAACAATACTGTTAACGGGTACGGTAGGATGTGCTGAATAATATCTGGAACCCAATAAACCCCTTTCCTCTGCACCATGGATGACAAACAAAACAGAACGTTTAGCAGGATTTTTGACAAAAGCGCGTGCATTGGCAAGCATAGCGACATTGACGCTGCCATTGTCATCTGCACCATAATAAATTGAATCATTTTTGATTTCATTTCTAATGCCATGTGCATCGGTGTGACCGCTGTACATCAGATATTCTGATTTTAACTTTGCATCCGTTCCTGCAATCATACCGACAACATTGACAGAAGGGTAGGCGTATTTAGAAAGAATAATGTGCGCTTTTATCGTGCCTGTATTGTAGACTAAATCCTTTTTGGCATCCGCATGAAGCCAAAGGACGGGAACAGTTGTCGTTACATCGACATTTGGTCCGCCGTCGATGTCGTAAGTGCCTCTTTTAAAGTTTTCATTGGCATCGTCCCAAGCTTTTTCAGCTGTTTCGTCAGCGATGAAAATGATGGCAACAGCCCCTTTTTTCAATAAAGGCAAGCCGTATTTGGTATAGATGTAACGATTGTAGCGCCAAGTCGGCAAAGACACATCTAAACTGATGTCTTTAGGATTGGCTTCGAGGGCGACAACTTTGTCCTTGACATCGAGTGTATTTATGTCCATATCTAAAGCATTGCCTAAATAAACGATGGGTGCATCCAAATGGATATTTGCCATTTGAGCCACCGCTACATCTTTCCAAAGGGTCAATTTTTTGTTATTGATTTCAATGCTTGAATTGTCGGCAACATGATTGCGCCATAAATTGAAGAATTGGAAATAAGTACCATCATCACCAGCGGGTTTCAAACCGATTGAACGATATTTTTCAGCTAACCAAGTGGCTGCTTTCAGTTCATCTAAGGTTCCAGCCGAACGTCCGTTGAAGTGGGCATCAGCGAAAGCGTAGAGGTCTTTCTTTAAGTCTTCTTGTTTAATGCTGCTCAATGCGGGTGGATTATAAGGTTGTCCAAATACCACAGATGTCATCATGATGAGACTGCAAAACACATTTACTTTTTTCATTTTTGTTGATTGATTTTAGATGTCTCTGTTAAAGAATAGGTGAAAATTAACAATACGAGGCTGTATAAAAAGGGAATACTTGATTTTCTACACCAAATATTATTCTTTCGGAAGACAATTATGTTCGGAGAACTTTTAAAGCTCCTCGAACATGGTGTTCGAAACGAAACAATATTCCGTAGCAGAAAACATGCCTTTGCCTTTTGAGACAGCCTCGTGTTTCTCTATTTATTGAGTATGAATTTTTGACTCAATTCATTATAAACCGCAAGGAAACTATTCGATTTGCCGTCTTTATCAAAAACAGACTCCCAAGTACTGAGGGGTTCCCAAATACACGTTCCTTTGCCTTTGCCATCGGGCAATTCAAAAGCGATTTTATTGACTTCATTTTTCAATTGAGAATACTCGACAACAATGACATCTTTGTTGTAACGACGTACCAAATCCGTTAGGTTGTCGCGCAAATCATCTAATGTGCCATGCCATTTTGGATAATAAGATTCACCAATAACATCAAACTGTACACCTCTTGCTAGCATATTGTCAATAAAATTAACGGATTCATGGTTTTGCCCACCTAAAGCGACATGCAGCATCATAATTACTGAGGGGTCAACCGATTTGACAGCAGCCGTTCCCGCATTCAGTAATTGCGCCAAACCATCGGGATTGTTGACATTGCCTTCGGGCCAAACGATGCCGTGATTGATTTCATTGCCAATTTGCACCATATCGGGCGTTGTGCCTTGGTCTTTGAGTTCTTGCATGACCTTTTTGGTATAATCGTACAAGGCTTTTTTCAATTCAATAAAAGACAAACCTTTCCATGCGGCGGGTTTGAACTGCTTGCCTGGGTCTGCCCAATAGTCGCTGTAATGAAAATCGAGTAAGAGTTTCATACCCGCTGCTTTCACGCGTTTTGCCATGGCTTTGGTGTGTTCTAAATCGCAAAAGCCTCGTTTGGGCGAATAACCACTGTCGTTTGCAGGCTCATTAAAAATGCGCAAACGGACATAGTTGAAGCCGTGGTTTTTCAAAATCTGTATCGCATCGCCCTCAACGCCTTTGTCTGAAAACTTCAAACCTTTGTCTTCCAATTGTGGTAGAAAAGAAATATCGGCACCCAACATTTTATCAACGTTACGGTTTTTAGCGGCTTCGCCTGTGCGTTGATAGGTTTTATCAATACTTATTTCAGCCGCTTTTTCAGGCAAAACAGTGACAATATCGGTTGAACCTGTCCACAAACCCGTTGCTTTGGCTTCAAATTTAATCATACCGCCTTTTGTGCCTGATTGCACAATGACTTGACATTTGCCATTAAACAAAGCCCGTTGCCAAGCCCCATCCCTACATTTGTCGGGTTCGTGACTGCTTGGGTCGCCATTGCCAACACCAATGATTTTACCATCGCCACTGATTGAAAATTTTATCAAATTGTCGGCATCAGGCACTTCTCGTCCTTCTCTGTCCACGACGCTGATATTGATAACGGCTACGTCTTTGCCATCGGCTAAAGTCGTTGTTTTATAAGGCGTTATAACCACTTCGGCAGGTTGATTGGTTGTTTCGACTTTTGCGGTCAGTTTTTTACCTTTTTTATACGCCACAGCTTCTAATTTCCCTGGTTCGTATTTGACCATCCATGTCAAATGACCATTGCGGAGCATGTCTTTTTTGCCGAGACTTTTGCCATTTAGGAACAATTCGCAATCATCGGCATTGGTATTGACCCAGACTTCAATCTCTTTTCCGCGTTTCTCACGCCAATTCCAATGTGGTGAGATGTGCAACACATCTTTGTCTGTCCACCAACTTTGGTAGTAGTAATAAATGTTTTTTGGAAAACCACACATATCCATGATGCCAAAATGAGAGTTGATATTGGGCCAAGTATAAGGCGTGGGTTCGCCTCGATAATCGAAGCCTGTCCAAATAAAACCGCCGAGCCAGAAATCATTGGGCGCAGCCAATTGCCACCACTTTTCAGCCGTACTCGCCCACCAAGGAAAAGTAATATCTTGGTCAGGCACATAACCGCGTATCGTATCTTTTTCATAAATACCCCGAGTTGTCAATGTACTGCCCATTTCAGTGCCTAAAAGCGGTTGGTTTGGATGGTCTTTATGGTAATCGGCTACGGCATATTCCCGATAATTGAAACTGCGGACGGGTATCACTTCATTCACACCATTATAGACATTCGCCAAATCTGCCGCATAAGTACAGGTGCGAGTCGGGTCTAATTCTTTTTGTTTAGCGATAAAGGTTTGGGCAATCCTTTTACCGTGGGTTGTGGTGTGAATCCAACCTTCTTCGTTGCCAATTGACCACATAAATACTGAGGGGTGGCTGCGGTCACGTTTCATCAATCGTTCAAACTGATTCATGTATTCTGCACCGCTGTTTAAGAGGCGTTGTTCGTCCATGACCAACATACCCAAACTGTCGCAAGCATCTAAAAGCTCTGGCGTAGGTGTATTATGGCTTGTCCGATACGCATTGACGCCCATGTTTTTCAAAAGACCAATACGATAATATTGCAGATAATCGGGCAAAGCACTGCCCACGCCCGCATGGTCGTGATGGTTGTTTGTTCCGTATATTTTTATGTGTTTACCATTCAAAAACACGCCATTTGTCTTGATTTCTACGGTTCTGATGCCAAAACGAAGGGTTTTGGTATCAATGATTTTTCCTGCTTGTTTCAATTCTACAACCACTCTGTACAAATAAGGGTCTTCAAGCGACCACAGACGCGGCGTGTTCACTTCTATCGTTTGTTTAGTTGTTTTTTCTTCATTGATGTTTAAAGAAATGGCTTGTTCTGTCGATTTTGAAACGATTTTACCATCTCTATCGGTCAAATAGGCGAGGGCAGAGGCAGCAGAATTTGAAGGACTTTCATTGATCATATTGGTTTCTACCGTTACGGTTGCTTTATTATTTTGAACATTGGCATAAGCAAACACCCCCTCAGTATTTATATGCGTATTGTTGTATTTATTGAGCCAAACGTGGCGATAAATGCCTGCACCTTCATAAAACCAACCTTCATATTGCGTGGCATCTGCACGCACAACGATGACATTGTCTTTATCAAAATTGACAAAATCTGTGATGTCGTAAGCCGCTCCTACATAACCGCTTTTGTTGTTACCGAGATAAAAACCATTGACCCAAATGTTTGCATCTCTGAAAATACCATCAAATTGTATTTGAAAACGGCTGCCTGAATCTGCTTTGGCAACGGCAAAATGCTTGCGATACCAACCAATACTCGTTTCTGGAAACAAACCACCGACGGGTTTAAAGCCGTGTGACTCCACATCTGCATTTTTTACTTCAACAAAAGGCAATTCAACTACCCAATCATGCGGCAAATTAATGTTTTGCCAAGCACTGTCCTTGAATTGCGGTTCAATAGCTGTACGTGGCGCACCGCCAGATTTAGAAAAAATAGTAGAAATACTGTAATTGAAATCCTTTTCAGGATTGGCAGCGTGTCCTAAATGGAATTTCCAACCATCGTCTATGTTTATTTTTTGTCGTTGGCTGGATTGTGCGAACACACAAAGGGGAAGCATAAGGAGTAGCCCCCAAATAGACTGTTTTAGGTTTTGCATAATGCATCTTTTAAGAAATGATAAAATAATTGATGTTTAGGTACTAATATTAGGACAAATAAACTCAATTATTTTGAAGTCAAACCCATTTTGACTGACTTTAATGGTATTGGAATGACGTTGAATATTGTTATTAAAAGAAAGAGACTGCTTCAAAATGTGGGTTTTGAAACAGTCTCTTTCTTTTTCCTTGATTTATCCTTCCATACTGAGGGGGTATGCGAAGCAAGTATTTGTGATTCGGAGTCCCTATCTCCAAGGCTTATAAGGAAATAGGAATTTATTAGATATTCAGAGCAACATAAATAAGTAAACCAAGCGGAATTAAACCCGTCAACAAAGAAAGGATTAGCCCCCAATTGGCTTTATTTTTTTCTTTGCGGTATTGTTCAGGGTTTTGGCTATTTCTTATACTCCTTCTGGTTTTTATTGAAAATATATCTCCCAAGATGGCGCTTATACCTGCGCCTAATAATAATGCGCCACCTAATCCGCCACTCGCACCAAGTAAAGAAACACCCAGTATCAACAAACCAAAGGAGAGTGCGCCAAATATCAATCCTTTCTTAGCAGACGATTTTATGGCATCGCCTTCAGAACTTTCTTGCATTTTTTTGATGATGTGTTTTTCCAACCATCTTTTTACCAACCCTTTCTTTTGGGTATTGATGGTTTTTTGTGCAATAATAGGCTCGTTGAAAACTCCTTGTTGAATTGTTGATGAATGGGCAGCCTGAATAGGGCTGGGCGCTGTTGCTAAAAATGAAATAAACAACAGGAAACAGAACGATTTGATTGATTTCATAACAATGTTTTTTAGTTAATTTGTTAATATTGAATAAAGTTGATTAAATCGTTGATTATCAATACGTATATTATTGTTGGAATCCATCTAATGCAATTAGTCTTCATGCCAAATGGATGTAGTTTTTTTGAGCGTTCTTAGGTTATTGGATAACTAAGATTATAACCTATTTGGTAATATACGTTAATTTTATATGATTTTGCATCAACCTTTACTTTAGCAGCTAAAATACTTGATTTGATTGCTCTATGTAGGACAAAATGTTTAGATAAATTTTTATTTTATACTGATTTTCTATTGTAACTAATTTGTTTTAATTAGCTTTGTACAAAATAAAGTATTGCGAAAACAATTTATTAAATCATCTTATTTTTCTAATCACTAAAAACCTTTTCTCTATGAAGAAATTTGAACAAGTCATTCAAAAAGAATTTATGATGCGTAAGGATGGCATTGACGGTGCATTCAACATCGAAATGCCTGCCCTTGTTTCTGTCAAAGGGGAGCCTTCGCTCCTCATGCAAGTCATAAAAGCAGCACCAGAACGCAGCAAGCAAAACTTTTTCTACACACAGGAATATCCTAAATCGCAAATTGTCCTACATTTTACTGAGGGGAACCTGCATGGCGACCTTGCAACGTTGATGAAAGACGATCAGCATGTGTCAGTGCCATTGGTTGTGGCGCGTGATGGTGGTATTTACCGTTTGTTTAGTCCTGATTATTGGGCATTTAATATTGGACCCAATCCGATTCAAGATCATAAAGAAGTGAGCCGTAAAAGTGTGGCAATTGAATTGTCGAACTACGGTCCTTTGAAGCTGAAAGGCAATGACCTTTACAATGGTTATGGTGACCTCTATTGTACGCTCGACGAGAAGGATGCCTATATCAAACTGGATAAACCTTGGGGCAATGATGGCGACTTTTACGTTTATTTCGCTTCCTTTTCCGATGAACAATACGATGGACTCATCATTTTACTGCGTTATTTGACGGCAAAATACAATATTCCACGTGCCTTTTTACCCGAATCTGTGCGTTATCAACCGACTTCACAGGTAGTTAGTTTCAAAGGTATTGTGACTCATGTCAATTATCGTAAAGACAAAGCAGATATTGGTCCTGCTTTCGATTGGGCGCGGGTGATAAAAGGCGTAACTGACCCGACTTATACTTCCATCGTTACCAGAACACGTGGCTTAGACGATGATATTCGCATATTGGCATCTGAAAGAGAACTGGATGGTAAGATGTTTTATCGGAAGAGAAAGACAGACTTCAAGGAAGGTGATGTTGAGCCTGATTTTTAGTTTTAGGTTGTTCACGTATCGGATACTTTTAAAGTATCCGATACGTAAGATAAAAAAAACCTTACGAAAGTTCGAACTTTCGTAAGGTTTTTTTGTCACTAACTTAATGATTTGCCTTACTTAATCATTATCCACAAATGCCAATGCCTTGGCATCATCAAATTCGCCTTCCCAACGAGCAATAACACAACTCGCTAAAGTATTGCCTATTACGTTGACGGAAGTACGTGCCATATCCATCAATTCATCAATACCATAAATAGCCATTATGGGCCAAATTGGAAAACCAAACGTAGAAGCCGTCGCAATAAGAATAACGAGGGATGCACGTGGTACTGCTGCCACACCTTTACTCGTCAGCATGAGGGTCAATCCTATAAGCACTTGTTCCCCAATGCTAAGGTTCATGCCCGCAGCCTGTGCGACAAATATGGAAGCCAATGACAGATATAGGGTCGTCCCATCTAAGTTAAATGTATAACCTGTTGGTATAACGAAGGACACTATTCTGCGCGGTACGCCAAATTTTTCCATGTTCTCCAAAGCCTTTGGTAAGGCAGAGTCGGAACTGGTTGTGGCAAAAGCAATGGAAACGGGTTCTTTAATTGCCTCGATGAATTGCCTTAATGGAATTTTTGCGATAAAAAGGGCAATAGGCAGCAAAACCACAAGTAAAAAAGTGATGAGTGCCAAGTAAAGTGTGACTAATAAAAGCAACAAGTTTTGCAATACATCAATGCCCAAATGTCCGACCGTTACAGCAATGGCAGCGCCGACACCAAAAGGCGCAAAGTACATGATGATATTGGTAAACTTAAACATGGTTTCTGCAAGGCTCTCCGCAAAATCCAGCATAGGCTTTTTCTTTTTGTCGCTTAATAAAGCCAATGCAATACCGAATATGACGCTGAAAACAACAATGGGCAATACATTGCCTTCAAAAATTGATTTTATAATGTTTTCGGGAAAAATATCAATGATGTGTTGTTGCCAACCTTTTATTTCAGCAGTTGGTAGTTCTTTCAGCAGTTGTTCAGGTACTTTAATGCCCACGCCCGCTTTAGTTAAATTGATAAAAGCTAAGCCAATCAACAACGCAAGCGTTGTCACTACTTCAAAATAGAGTAGTGATTTCCAACCCATGCGTCCCACCTGTTTCAAATCGGAATGGCTCGCAATGCCGACGACTAAAGTTGCAAAAAGCAAAGGCGCAACAATGGTTTTGACCATTCGTAGGAATATTTTACTTAAGAATTGCAGGTTTTGCGAAAACTCTGGAAAATCTAAACCGATGGCAACACCCAGCACCATGGCAACCAAAATCCAAGTCGTTAAAGACTTTTTGAAGAATGCGTATAACAGTGTGATAGACACAGTTATCCATCTAAACCCCATAAGCAAGCCTGGGTTTAAAGCAAAAATGTTATAACTGTGTAAAACATGAAGAAGGGCAGTCAGCGTAAAAAGAGTGATGGCTAAAAGTCCGGCATTGCGTTGATTCATAAAAGCAGTTTTTTTTTATAAAGTGGTCTTATCGTGTTTTTATTTCCGACAAAGCTAAAAAATCTAAATCAGTTCTCCAAGCTATATTTTTGTCGAGAACATAAAGTATTTAAAATGAACACTTTAAGATACTTTTTTTAATGAAATACTGAGGGGGCTATCAAGTGTTTAGAGGGAGTTTTCTTCCATCATTTTTCTTTGGTTGAGTTGTTTAAATCACACAAATATTGAAAAACGATGCCCTCACCTCAGTAAATGGGAGGTGAGGGCGTTATGTTGTGATTGTCTTATTGAATTTGTCAGTATTATCTTGCTGATTTTCAAATTGATCGCCCCAAAGCAGGCGGTCTTCACCCACTTGAGCCGCTGTAACGGCTCTTAACGACTGAAGCATAAGAGTGGCTTCAGACTTTGATTTTCCAAGCAAACGTAAAAGTCCATAAGTAATCATACCTGTTCTGTGAATGCCAGCGGAACAATGAATGTATATTTTGTCTCCTGCTTTTAGCTTGTTAACTAACTTGTGATATAAACTACAAACAAGAGAGATGCCTTCACCACTGTGTGGTTTAGAGGCAGAAAATGGGAACCATATCCATTCAATATTTACTTTTTTTGCTTGGTTACCAATTGTGGCAGCACCTTCATTTTCATTTAGTAGTGTCAGTATAGCTGATGTTTCCTCTTTTTTCAAGCCGTCGAAAGTAATCTTTCCCCCAGGCTTATGCCCAATAGCGAGAAATCCTTTTTCCACTTGTACCCAATTCACATCTGTACGTAGGTCTTTAGTTTTTAATGCTTGCTTAATCCTACTCAATAATTCACCCAGTTCTTTACCCTTTGAGGCATCCTCTTTAATACATTGTCGTATTCTGTCTGTCAGGTTCTGGATTTCAGTTTCGGATATTTTACCGTTTATAATGAGGGGTAAAAGTTGTTCTATGTCTTCTTTCATCTGTTTCATTTAGAATGATATCATGTCTGCGTACCTCTCTTAAATACGCCTAATGGCATTGTTTTTTACAAATCTAAAAATGCTCACCCACTTGATCTAATTCCTCTATGTAACGAGTAAATAATAACATGGTTTCACATAAAATTTAAGTAAATAATAACATACCTTTTTTGTCATTCTGAACGAAGTGAAAGACTCTATATAAAACTTTCATTTTCAATTATTTATGCAGATTATTTCACTTCGTTCAGAATGACAAAATGACCATCTTATTATTTACTCGTTACTAAGGATTTCAATAATACACAAGATTATCAGTTTTTATGATATTCATGTCATAATTTTAACGCCTCCAACAAGTAAACAATGACTTCCGAAGTTTTATTGCGCTCCTGTTTCTAGTCCTCATCATCAATAATGTAGCTGATGTAGCGGGCGTTTTTATTTCTTGTCTTTCAGGTTGCACGGGTTAAGAGCATTTCTCAAGGTTTTTTTATGTTGTGATACTGAGGGGGCTTTTGTTTTGAGTGTTTTGACTCTACTGAAGTTGGTTTCTTTTTTAGTTTCCACGGTTCAACAACAGAGTATTACTGTTTTATATACATATTCTTTGATAGCTTTATATCAACGAACTAGATAAAAAATGCCCCTACAAAAGTGCATGAGAGGCACTAATGTAGGGGCGTTTTTTACCGTTCACCTAACATGCTAATTAATACAGCATCTCATCATTAATGAGCAGTTTGGTTTGTGTTTACGCCCATTATGGTGTAAAGAGGGTCAGAAGCCATAATGGCGGGTAATATGATACCTGCGCCAACGGCGCCCCACCACGATTGATTCATTATGCCAAAAGCGATGATACCGAGTCCTAAAACGACTCTAGCGATTCTGTCTGTTTTACCTACATTTTTTTTCATGATTTGATTATTTAGATTTAAAGAATGACTGTTTTAACAAGTTTCACTTTTGTTAGATCAAGTTTAGTATCAGCGGTCACTTCTTCACCCGTTTCAATATGGTGTTTGTAACCAGCCATAACAGATCTCCATACTGTGGCAAACTTTTTCTTACCCATCATTTTATTCATCATGCCCCACATGCCATTGGTCATCGAATAATTTAAGGTTGACCTCAATAGGGTTTTGTTGCCGTTCTGGATTAATTTGAAGTCTCCACCCATCGTTTTAATGCCAGATACCTTGTTGATTTTATACACTTCTAGTTTTTGGTAAGTACCTTCCTCCCATGCAATCACTCTTTCATCTAAGGTGGCGCCTTCTTTCATCATTTTAGACATTTCCATATGTCTTGTTGCACCTATACCTGTTTTTCGTTCCGATGAAGACGTTGATTTCTTGACCGTAGGACTGCTTAAATAAATGTTTCCAATGTTTGCAAATTCTGCCCATACTTTTTCAATAGGTGCGTCAATCTCAACTTCGACAGTAGTTTCAGTGGGAGCCTTTCCCAATTTGGAATTTTCCTTAGGTGCTTGTGCTTGTGTTGCTACCACAAGGGAACTGAATAGCATTGCCAATAATCTCTTTTTCATGATTTATGTTTTTAAATTTAATAATACACAAAGGTCATGAGTCAGAGTAAGACGTATTTTACAGATTAGCTCAAAAACCAATCACTTTAGCTCATTCGGTAGTCAGATGGAGATTTGCCGTATTGCGCCTTAAACGCTCGGTTGAAAGTAGTCAATGACTCAAAACCGACATCATAAGCGATATCGGTTATACGGTTGTTTTTGTCCCTCAGTAGTTCTAAGGCTTTTTGCAACTTCATGTTAGAAATGTATTTTATAGGGCTTTCATCATATACTTCATTGAACTTTCTTTTGAAGGAAGATAAACTCATGTGGCAAAGAGCAGCCAATTCATCTAAGGTCAAGTTGGCATAGAGGTTTTTATGAATGACTTCCTCGAATTTGGCAAAGTTGGGGTTGAACATTGAAGCCAAAAAGTCCAGTTCAGAAGGTGCCGCCACTGTTTGACTCATCAATATCACAAATTCTCTCAACTTGATTTTGATTAGAGATTCAGAAGCCAATCCAGGATTGTCCAACAAGATGATTATGCTTTCTTTGAAATATTCGAGCAGCTTATCAACCGCTATTTTTTTGATATTATAATCAACCCTATAATCCGAAGAGTAAACATCGAATGAGAACAATTCATGAACCAAATCAGGATATAAAAGCACACCGATGACTTCTACATCATTGCCCTCCGTTTGTTGTTTTTCATAAGGCTCAAAAAAGTAGTTTAAACATTTCGCTAAGATGCCATCCCCTTTTTTAACGCTTTCATACTCGGTTTGCGTTCGAACAGAAAACGCGCCTTCATTTACAAATATGAAACACGCTTCATTTTCGAAATACACCTTCGGCATACGTTGGAAAAAAGGAAGGCGCAGTTTCTCAAATACACTTCGCCCTTTGTAGGTTAATATTTTTTGTTCGTATTGCAATGTCTTTTTTTATTGAGCCTAAATGTATGGAAAACTCTGTTACTGAGTGGGGTAGGTAATGCCTAAATGTGAAAAACCTTTCAAACAGATGTTTGAAAGGTTTTTCACATTTTACGGATTCAAAGAATTTCTTCGGAAGGGGGTATTTCTGTCACCCATCTGTCACCTAACAACCACACTCACCAAAAATGTCTTGGACAATGGTATGAGCGGTTATTTACGTTCACCTACTTATGTGTGTGTTTAGAAATGGTTTTTGATGTTTTATACTGAGGGGGGGCTTTTGCTTTTATTTCACGGGTCAAGAGACGATACGAGGCTTCAGTTAAGAAACCAAAGCCAGTGCTGCCGTTGAGTTGTTGGTACGTGGATTATTTTGAGGAAAACCGTTCGCCAACGAGCGGCACTTGCCGAAGTCCTGCTTTGCAAAACAGGACATTTGTCCAGCACGGTCACGTAGTAGCCTAACAGAAGATAACCGATGCGCCATCAGCGCACCGGTTATACGTCCTCCGTTAACGACCTCTACCGACTTGTGATTACCATTTAAAGTAGGAAAGCCATATAGAACACATTACTGAATCATCCAAAATGGGTAATCTGAATGTAAATTCATATCACTCGTTTAGATTTAGTGAAGAACTTCCAACGTTTTTTCGTAAGCTTTGTTAGCATTTTGAGCTATTTGAATGCCTGCTAATTGGGTGGACAATGTGCTTTTTACGTCATGTGTAAAAGCATTTGTGCTATCCTCCAACGCCGCTTCATAGGACTTGATGGCAGCACTATCACCGAAAATGCAGGACTCTAAAGCCGATTCCTTTTCATGAACAGCAAATGTACTTTTAATATCCATCCACATCCGGTGCAATTTGCCACCTAATGTCGTACTGTCGGCGGGTGTACCACCCATCATTCGTACGTGTTCTGATAGTTGACTTATATTAGTATGGCTGTCGTTGGCATACTGCTCAAACAACCCCGCTGTTACGGTATTGTTGGTTTATCTCATCTCATTTACAGCCCGTTCGTAACCTTGTACGCGGTCATAATTGATTTGGATAAGATCGTTGAGTGCTTCCACTCCCGCATAATTATTTGTATTTGTCATGATTAAAAAAGTTTAATTAAAAATGAATTTTTATTCTCTGACAATTTTCGAAAGTATGACGAAAGTTGTCAGAGAGTTTGTTTTTAAAAAATGGGAACTAAGTAATCGCGCTTATAGATAAGGAATAGTGAAAAAATAAAATGCTCAACACTGTTTTGTAAAGCCGTTGCAAATTCATCATTTATCATTTCCTAATTCATTTATCTGCTCTTTTACGTCTGGATATTGAACACTGAATGAATAAAAAAAAAGATGCCATGAAAAAATGTATTATTTTACAGATTAGGTAGGTATCTTTTTACTCAATTTGAGTATCTCTGAATCACAATATGTGGAATGTAGTCTGATTGATTCTACGACGCTTGGATACTGAGGGGGTATATGAGCTTCAAAAGTCTCTAAATCTATTCGTTTTTAAAAAAGTAAAAACCCCATATTGAGATAAATCAACATAGGGTTTTAATACTTAAAAAACAAAAGTATATTTTGGAAACGAATGTTGAGTATCTTAGGGAAAACCAAATGAAGATTGAGTCGTACCTATCTTCCAAAATAATAGCTGGCACCCACTACAAAGTCAATAGCATTTGTTTTTGCTTTTGTGGTTTGTTGAACACCATCCAAATCTAATTTGGTTGTGGTAGTACCAAAGTTGTATTTTACTTGAGTTTCTAATGCCAAGCATCTGCTTGAAAAGATAGTATAGCCCGGTCCAATTCCATACGTGCTGATGCGTGTATTGATGGTTTGTGTTTTACCATTGTCATTGGTTGTGCTGTTGGACTTGCCGAATCCTGTTACACCTCCTAAAAAGAAGGCTTGATCATTGCCAATTGGGATGTAATACCTCATTTGGGGGCCCAAAAGTAAGCGGCTGTCAGAGCTTTCGCCTGTTTTTACTGTTGTGTTGGCATTATCAGATTGTGAAACCGTCAAATAATCCATACCCAGACCCACCAAAAATCTATCTACAAAAAAGTATCCAATGCTGGGTGCGATATTAAATTGGGAAGCCTTTTGAGTGCCATTTGCAAGCGTAGCAGAAGTACCTTGTGCTTCTATTTTCGATTGGTTGGTAGAGAAACCAATCCGTGCGCCGATGGCAAAATTGCCTCTATTGATGCATGAAATTGTTGACACAGGTGACGACGTTTATGCAGCCAATGAACTTACAACCACGGCGATGATTGAGACGAGATTTAAAATTCTTTTTAACATTTTTTTTAAATTTTAAGTGAGAAAAAAGTTTTTGTGATAAGGAGTGACGTAAATCATAAGTATGTTAAATTAGGCTCTTTTGATTACTTTAAGTAAAACAGCCACTATGGCTATTACTAATAATACATGTATCATACCGCCTGC
The DNA here is from genome assembly GCA_043772905.1 of Saprospiraceae bacterium. Lineage (GTDB taxonomy): Bacteria > Bacteroidota > Bacteroidia > Chitinophagales > Saprospiraceae > JAAFJT01. Next base: position 25,902 of record JAYVFS010000222.1, read on the forward strand.
ACTATAAGCGAAAAAACCCACAGCCCAACCAATAATTAAAATGACTACAACTAAATTGCAACTAAATAAAGTAGATTATCCATGATTTTTGATTTTAAAAAGTAAGGAATATGTGTTTGTATGATATTTATAATTAAAAAATCAAACCACACTTAGAAAAAACAATATTATTATATCCGAGCGACTTTTAATACGCGTTTTGGGTAATTTTCAATTGATAGGACTTTTAAAATGGTTATTATATTCCACAATTTGTGGTATTGTTGCGCAAATCAGCTCGTATAACTCCTTCGGAGGAGCCCTAGGTCATATTATAACTCGGTGAACACACCAGTCGTTCGTTCGTTGAAGATTAGTTGCCGCTTGAGGAATCGCTGCGGCGAGCGGTACTGAGATAGGAGACAGAACCCATGAGTTCTATATGCAAAAACCTTTCAAACACTTGTTTGAAAGGTTTTTCACGTTTTACTGAGGGGGTATTTCTGTCACCAATCTTTTTACTAACAACCACACTCACCAAAAATGTCTTGGATAATGGTTTTACCGCCTTTTTTAGTCAGTTTGAGTGTGCCTTTATTTTGCGTTGTTTTGTCCATATGTCCCGTTTCTTGTATGTCCATGATGAGTTCAAAGGCTTCGTTTTCATATTTCTTAATCACATGTTTTTCAGATACTTCTTTTGACTCAACCCATGTAAACTTTGTCATCACACCATTGATTTGTACAAAACCCAATTTGTCATAGTTGCCCGCATAGATATAAGCCCCATCTAAAAAACCTTGTACGTCTCTCGAAAAGTAACAAGCGCAGCCGTCAACTTCAGGCGGAAATTTAGTAAAGGTATTCATCGTAATGGATTGTGCGACGGCACTGTCTTGTTTGATTTGGACAGGTGCTTGAGTCGTTTCTGTACTCGTCGAACTTTGTCCACATGAGTAAATAACCGCAAGAGACAGAATAAGCAAAAGGGACTTAAAAGAATGAGTCATAAGATTTTTTTGTTTAAAAGTTAGTCATAATTATAGCCAATATCTTACAAATGGAGATGTTTCCTTCGTTTTATATAGTTGGCTTTTCTTAAATTCTTGCAAATATATAGAAAACGATGTTATTGCCTATTTAAAGCATTTCATTTTTATAAAACTGAACAGTTACTTCAAAAAAAGACTTTAAATCCGCTTTTACATCGGGTAGTGCCAAGACTGTGGATAAGGGCAGTACTGCACCTTTCCAATTCCCCTTTTTCCACTCTCCAAAAAGCAAATCGGGTGTGGCTTCAAAATGGATAGATTTGTCTTTCGACCATCCATAAATGTAAAAATAAGGCTCTGACACAATAGTATCAGCCACCGCAAATCCACAGCCAATTGCCGCAGAATCTCCTTCGTTGCCCGTCGTTAAAATGTGGTAAGTCCCTGTATCAAAGTGATGTGGCCAAATATTTACCGGAGAAGGAGGCGAGACGATGATATTGACCATTTCGAGCGTTTCTGCTGCCATTTGGCGTACTTGTGTCCATTCAATCACCGCATATCGAGGTGGTAGCTCTAATTGATATTGGTCTAATTGATAATCTTTTGGCAAATCATAATGTATGGCAAAATCTGGCAAAACATCAATGTCCATCAACCGCTCTACTTCCTTAATAACCATTGGAATCGTTTGTCCTTTTAGTTCAAAAAGGCTTGATTTGTCATCTGAAATAAGGGCTAAATGGAAGTTTCTTAACTGCAATTCTGGGGAATATATCTGCCCATTGATAGTAATAAGTTTGCCGACCAAAGCATCTTTCTTCGGGTCGTAAACCACCGTTGCATGGCTATCATCTGCCTGATGATACCCTAAATGTTTACCCAAAAAAGCGATGAGTTGCGTCGCTTTATGCATGGGTATCTCTGTCGCTTTATACCGCTCAATATTTATATTTTCCATAAGCTCGATTTTTTTTAATTCAAAATACCTGAATAGGCAATGCCCGTAAGCCGGTGCATGTCATAGTTCAAAGTCGTTAAATCGTTGAAATTAAATTGTTTGATGTCATGATGTCCACAAGCTCTTGCAATAACTTTTATAAGGTCATTGGACGCATTTAGGAAGTTTTTAAGTTGCATCGCCGAAGCATCTATTATCAATCTACTTCTTAAACTTTCTTTTTGAGTAGCGATACCGACAGGACAATTATTGCTCCCGCAGGCTCTCATGCCGAGACAACCAATGGCTTGCAAAGCTGAATTGGCAACAGCTACGGCATCTGCCCCCAACATCATGGCTTTGGCAAAATCCTCAGGCACTCTTAATCCGCCCGTTATGACCAGAGTTACGTCCTTAACACCCAAATTATCCAGATGCTTTCTCGCTCTGGCTAACGCTGGTATGGTCGGAACATTGATGTTGTTTCTCAAAATAGAAGGAGCAGAACCTGTTCCACCACCACGACCATCGAGGATGAGGTAATCAACGCCCACTTTTAGGGCAAAATCAATATCCGCTTCTATATGGCTGGCAGCTATTTTAAAACCAATGGGTATGCCACCAGTTCGTTTGCGCACCTCTTGAGCAAAGGCGTAAAAGTCTTCTGCTGTAATAAGATCGGGAAAGGCGGCTGGCGAAATGGCACTTTGTCCTTCTGGCAATCCCCGAACGGCAGCAATTTCTTTACTCACTTTGTTGCCGGGTAAGTGTCCGCCCGTTCCTGTTTTTGCACCTTGTCCTCCTTTGAAATGAAAAGCTTGTGCTTTTATGACCTTATCCCACGAAAAGCCGAATTTAGCGGAAGCTAATTCATAGAAATAACGGCTGTTGTTTTCTTGTTCTTCTGGCAACATGCCGCCTTCACCGCTGCAAATACCTGTACCCGACATTTCTACGCCCTTTGCGAGGGCAATTTTAGCTTCTTTTGATAATGCGCCAAAACTCATATCTGAAACAAAAAGGGGCATTTCTAATACCAATGGCTTTTTTGCCCGAGCACCAATGATAACTTTGGTAGAAACCGCTTCTTCATCCAATAGCGGTCGTGTGGCGAGTTGAGCGGGCAAAAACTGAATGTCTTCCCACTTAGGTAAAGTATTTCTATCCACGCCCATGGATTCAGAAGGTCCGTGCTTACCAAACTTTGTTAATCCATTTTGAGCCAATTTTTTGATATATCCCGTGTAAGGTTCTGTATTTTCAGGGTGTGTATCGGCATATTGACCCAAGTATTGGTCTCTGTTGAAGGGTTGCGGATGTTGGTCCAAAAAGTTGTTTATCTCATCTTCATCTATCCAAACAATATCGTTTTTTACTTCTACAAAAAACTTATGCAGCACTTCTTTATTGTTATACGCACTCACCCCTGTATCCAAGCGGTAATCCCATCCATGCACCCCACAAATAAGATTATTGCTATCATCTACAAAACCATCTGCCATTAATGCGCCACGGTGCAAACAACGTCCATACAATACCGAAACCTGATTGTCATACCGAACGGCAACCAAATCAAGTCCATTTATCTGATAATGTGTGGGTTTTCTGTCTTCAAGTGTTTTAAAAGAACCGAGTTCAATTTTATTCATCATTTAGTATTTTATTTGGTGAAAGTGACTATTCGCAATACGCGCTCTTTCGCAAATATAATAAAGCTCTATCGTTTGACCTAATCTACTGTTGATTGACCGATAAAAGGAGGGATGAATGGGTTGAAGTTTGGCTTTTGTTTCAAACGTTCTAAGATTGGATACAGAACCTTGAGTCCTATATGCAAAAACCTTTCAAACACGTGTTTGAAAGGTTTTTGGTGTTTTATACTGAGGGGTGTCTTTTGCTTTTACTTCGCGGGTCGGGAGACCTGTTTGGTAGGCTTTTGAAAAACGTGCCAGATAGGACATTGGAAATTACTGGGTGCTAAATTTTCCTTCGGTTATTTCTACCATGTTCCCTTCATCATCCATTAGTTTTCCCTGAAAAGTGCCCCGTATGGCTTTTGCAGTTGGGGCATTAATAGCCTTTATCTCATCAATGGATTCTATGATAACCGTAAATGGGGTTCCCGTTTTTTTAACCTGATATATTTTAGTATCGCTCATAATGCCTGCGCCGTTTTTAGAATTTGCCTTAATGATAAATGTCCCCGTGGTTTCAACCTGATCGATAGTAATTGAGAAGATTCCTTTTGGCGTTTTGCACCACATATTAACTTCCTTTTTAGCGGGTACATACAAAATCATTATACCTGGGTGGGTTGCTTGCAGAGGGACGCCATCCATTTTGAAGGTAAAATAGCCACCGGCGACATTTGGGACATCCGTTTTTGGCGTTTCCGTTACCCTTGCGACAGTTGTGGCAGTACTTGTTTCAGCACCAGCATTGGTGGAAGTAGCATTTTTACAGAAAATACCTGTGATAAGAACAATCAATAACAACGAGATTCTAAATGTGGTTTTCATGATTTTCAGTTTTTAAATATTAGGTGTTTGCAAATCTAACCTGTTTTCTTCTGTCATAATGCTTTTGGCACTTTTATTTTCGCATCCATTTGCAAAGAGTTGTGCCAGTATGGAATGGTCATTTCTCGAGCCTTAAAAATCGCAGATATTCGCCCTAAGTTGTACGGCTTTGAGTTTAAGCCAAACGTCATTGCCAAATTCTTTTGGTGAAAATCTAAAGACGGCTTTCTTTGACCAACCCTTTGGAAATCGGGCATCTTCTATGCCTTCATAATTAATGTCTTTTGCAAAATTTATGGGGAAATGGAAAATTTCTTTGCTCCAAGTCGTATCTGTTTCCAGTAAACTCGGACTTTGGTCTTCTTGTCCAAACAGCGACAAGGGCGTTAACAGCAATAGGTAGATTAGAATATTGTTTTTCATGCTTTTTGCACAAAGGTATTGTGAAATACGTTTTTCGGGCTTTTCAATTGTAAAAGAATGTAACAGAGATGTAAATACGTCAATAGCGGGGATTTTGCACAGTCTGATACCAGACTGTGCAAAATCTCGGATTCAACAAAAAATGAAAGTTCATTATTCGGTTTGTAATAATTTTTAATAATTATATTCTGTAATTGGCAATAAAGAA